>DASPNR010000032.1 GCA_035626395.1 Candidatus Limnocylindrales bacterium
GGCCACGCACGTCACCGCCTCGCCCTGCCACATGCCGATCGTGCCGGCGGGCGGGCTGCAGACGGATGGCGGCGGGGCGGCGCTCACGACGGCCGCGGACAGAACAGCCGCGAGGGCCGCAAAGGTCTTGCGCAGGAAGGCGCTCATGGTGATGGTCCTTTCAGGGTTGCGGCCGTCGCGGGCGGCCGGGTGGCGATCAAGGCTTGACCCGCTCCAGGCCGACCGGCGTGCGAGCCGTCGCACTCAGCACCTGCTCGGCGAACCGCGCTTTCTCGCGCATCGCCATCAGCTCGCGCGCGTCCTCAGTCCGCAGCTCGGCGGTGACGCCGATGGGTCCGTACAGGCTGGTGACGAATGCGCGGTCGCCGCTCAGGCTGAGCGTCAGCAGGTTGTCGAATTGGCCTGGGCTGGTACCGCAGGCGGTGAGCGCCGCGCAGGCGGCCAGGGCAAAAATGGTCTTCATGGCGCGATCCATTCAGCGGTGGAGGGATAGGTGACCGGCGCCGGCGCAACGAGCACCGGCCGTGCGTGGATGGGGTTGACGAACCTCTCGCCGAACGCCCGGACAGCGCCGTGCGCGATGCCGGCCATGAGCGGGTGCATGCCGTCCTCGACGAACACCACGCGCAGGAGGTCATCGGCCGCCCCCCGCCAGGTCGTCGACAGCCCGCACTCGCGCATCAGCTGGTAGAGCGCGTCATGCACCAGCGAGCCGCGCACGATGTCCGGGCCCTGCGCGATCGGACCGGATGCGCCGTCCCACGCGTAACCGGCGGCGATCGTCAGCGTGCCGTCGGCGGCCAAGCCGACGAAGTGGTTGCCAGGGCAAGCCTCGACCACGGGCGTGGCGCACTGGAAGGGCTCGGCGAGCTGGAAGCGGTAGCCGGCGCGGTAGCGCACCAGTGGCTTCATGAGGCCTCCAGCGCATTGAGCGCCACACGGCGGATCCAGCCTCGGCCATAGGTTGGCCAGGCCGGGTCATCGGTGAAGTGCAGGTTTCGATGCGCGTCGAAGCGGCGCAGCACCTTGTCGATCGGCATGCTCTGGATCGACATCAGCGTCTTCGGGCCGATGCTTCCGTCCTCGATCGCGCCCACCGCGCGCTGCAGCATCCGCGCCGCCTTGCCGGGCCCGCTGTTGACGGCGAAATCGAACAGCGGAAACTTCAACGCCTCGGGCACCAGGTCGCAGCCGGCGGGCCCCCAGTAACGCCGCATGTAGATGGCGCGCGCCTGGTCAAGCGTGACAGACTTGATGTCGAGGTCTGGAAACGCGGCGGCGCTGATGCCGTACTTCGTGCCCTTCAGCGTGCCAACGCCGATGCGGCCGCCGGTCCAGTTGCCGCGATCGGTCGAGTCGTCGTCGAACTCGCCTTCATTTCCGATCAGCCGCGCGAACGAGTCGAGGAAGTTCATGGTGCGGGCTCCGCGTCGTCGAGTGGATATGGCGGGACGTCGTCGAAGTCCGGGTCTGGCCCGGCCGGCGGCGGCACGATCGGTGGCAGCGGCGGATGGAACGGCGGCGGGTCGAAGAAGTTGGCCAGCGAGCGGTAGATGTCGCGCTGCCTGGTTAGTGCCGCAATCTGCACCTCGACCGCATCGGCCAGCTGGCGGTATTTGGCGGCGACGCTGTTCATGACTGCCGCTCGCTTCGGTCGCTATCAAGCTCCACGAAGTCGCTGGCTCGACGCTCAGGTCCATGCGGGCGGCCTGGCCGGCCGCGGCGCAACCAGCCGACGATCACAACGACCATGCCGGCGTTGATCAGCAGCTGCGCACGCGCCAGCGCCACCGCGTCGAAGTAATCGATGCCGTCGTGCACGATCCAGGCGTGGCTCGCGAAGCCGAGCGCGAGGCCGATGAGCCCGAGCTTGATCACGATGCCGTCGTGCACTCGCGGCGACAGGCAGGCCCACGTCGCGGCCATGGCCAGCACACAGCAGACGGCGGTGTTGATGAGCGTGACAACCGAGTCCATTGCGTCAACCCTTCTTGCTCCACCAGACCGCGACAAGCTGGCGCAGGCCGCCGTCGCGAACGAACTTCATGACCTCGGCTGCGACGTTGAGACCGAACATGCCGACGCAGAAGGCTGCGCACGCCCGGATGCCAGCAGGCTCGATGTGCAGCCACTCCATCAGCGCGGGCGAGATGTAGCCGGCGCAGAGGCAGCCGGCGAGGACGTTGAAAGCCCGCTCCCACCAGGTGAGGCCTGGCGCGAACCGCAGGCCCACCAGCGCGCCGAAGGCGCCGGCCACCCAGGGGCTGCGCAGGATGCGGTCGGGGTCGATGTCCATCAGCGCGTCTCCCTGGCTGCTGTCACAGTGCGGCCGCCTGCACGAACATCGCATCGCGCTCTTCGTCGCTGATGCCCGCGGCCTGCTGCAGGTAGGTGGTGAGCGGGCTGATCCGCCGCACCGTCGGTCGAAACTCAAACTGCGCCGCGGTCATGGCGCGCTGAACCGGGTCCTCGATCGCGGCGATGGCATCGAGCACCGCCTGCAGCTTGCCGGCCGCAATCAGCACGCACCGCGCGCGCCACATCTCGACCTCGTCCGGCACGACCGGCGGCGGCTGAGCAGTCCACGGCTCCAGCACCCACGCGGTGCGCTGCCAGCGTGGCCACGGCTCGCCGTCGACGCGCTCCTCGGCGTGCGCCGGCGGCGCGATCGGCGTCGAGCGCGGCGTGTCGTCTTCGACCTCGCCGTCGAACCAGCGCTGCGCGTCGTAAGCGAAAGCCGTCACAGCAGCTGCTCCGCGGTGAATGCCTTGGTCCAGTAGCCCTTGGCCATGGCGCGCAGCTTCTCCATGTCGGCCACCGTGGCAAGGAACGTGTGCCGCGGCAGGTTGCGCGCGTCGTCAGGGTCGAGCGACACGAGAACTTCGCCGGTCGCCCCCTGCGTGCGCATCAGCTCGTAGATGGTGTCCCAGGCCTCGGCATCGGCGAGGTAGTGGAAGGTGAAGTCGAGACACTTCGGCGCCGGCAGCTCGTCGAAGTAGCGCGCGCCGCTGGCCGTCGTGACGGTCGTCGATCGCGGCTTGAAGTAGATGCCGAGTCCGCACGCGACGTCATGCTCACTTTGGAAGGCATTCCACGCCAGCACTGGGCGGCCGAACTCGACCCACCCGTCCGGGTTCGTGGTGTCGTCGACGTCGAGGCGCCAGTAGCGGTAGGACTGCGGCGTGGCGGGGCGATGCAGCGCAGGGGTCTGCTCGCCACGCCGCATGCGCTCGGTGGTCGCGGCGACATAGGCGGCTGGCCAGGCGTCGTAGGTGCCGCTGTCGTACTGCGCGACGATCTCGCGCTCGGCGCCGCTCAATGACACCAGGTCGGCGGTCGTGGGGGCGTAGCTGTAGATGCGCAGGCCGGTGAGATGGAAAGCCGGGCCGCCTCGCACGTAGGTGTTGGCGGTGCCGGCCAGCGTGGTAACGGCAGCGTCAACCACCGCGGCCGCACCTTCATAGCTAGCGCGGAGTGTGGTGCCGTCCCAGCCGATTGCCGCTGCGAAGGTCGCGCCGTTGGCGTAGGCTGCACTGTTGACGCCGGTTGCGCTATTGATACCGGCATTGTGGTTGAACCCCCGCATCACGCCGCCAGTCGTCATGTCCAGGCCTATGCCCGTATCGCCAGTGTTCGTGGTGGCTACGAAGGCAAACGGCTGAGTGGAGCTGGCCGGGCGCGCGATGAGCTTGCCCTCGAGGAGCAAGCCGCCCGCGGCGAACGAGGCGACGGCGCCGGTCAGGATGTCCGGCTGCCGGGTTGCTGCCGCCCCGGTCGTCTCGATGTTGGACGTGGCCGCCGCGCCTATCTCGACCTGCGCAAAGTCGGCAATGACGTTGATGCCGGTACCGCGAAAGCCGCAGTTTGCACCGGCCACACCGGTGGCCTGGAACCGCTGCCACGTCGTCGTGACGGTCACCGTCGTCCAGTTGGTGTTGTCCGGCGAGATGCCAAGCGCCGCCGTGCCGGCCGACGTCTTCGCCCAGATGGAGACGGTGACCGTTTGGCCGGTCAGGCCGCCGATGCCGGCCAGCAACGTGCCTGGTGACCCAGTGAAAGCAAGAGAGCAGGCGCCGTTCGCCGACCCGTCCAAGCCGGTTTGGTTCTTCGTTGATGTGCAGTTGGAGCGTGTCCAATTGATGGTGCCGAAGTCCCGGGCATTGCTGAAGCTGTTCGTGGTAGTCGGTTCGAGCAACAGGCCTTGCAGTACGCCGTTTGAATATTCGAACCGCGGGATGTTGTTGGCCGCCGAGACCAGCACGCCAGAAGCACCCATGTACCAGCCGACCGAGCCGCGCGAGAACGTGAACCCCCCTGGCAGCGCGGCCGATCGATTGAACTCGGCCCACGTCAGGCCGCGCGGATCCGCGGAGAAGCCTCGCAGCCGCAGGGTCGCACCGGTGGTGAAGTTGCCGCCGATCACCGCAAGCGCGGCGACTGTGATGGCCGAGGGCGCCGCGATGTAGCACCAGGTGTCGCGCGTGCTCGCGCTACTGCTGCGGGCTTTTTGGTCGATCTGGCGCGTCTGGAGGTAGGACAGCGGCAGGCCTGTCGTCCAGCTGCCGCCGCTGAGCGTGCACTCGTCGATGGTGTTGTCGTAGGCAAGAAGCAGCTTTCCCATCACTGGCCCCAGAGCAGAAGGTCCGCCGTGCCGGCGGCCAAGTTCTTCGTGTAGGCGAACACGCGGCGCAGCGTGCCGGCCTCGCGGCTGAATCCGTAGCGGTCCCAGCGCAGTTCGACCACGCTGCCGATGTCGACGTCCAGGAGGGTGGCGTCATCGAGTTGCACGCCGCGGGCCCAGTGCATGCGGTGCGGCACGCCCAACAGCGCGGCGCGGCGCGCAGCCTCGGCAGCAGCGTCGGCCTCGTGGGCGAAGAGGGTGTCCAGTTCCAGCGTGGCCGTGCGCGCGTAAGGGTTCGGCGAAGGTGTCGAGCCATCCTCGGCGACGCGCCACTCCTCCCCGAGATCCGCGCGATCGGCGGCCGAGACGGTCACGTCGACCTCTGGCCCGGCCAGCGGGCGGTAGTAGCGCGCGTACCGAATCAGCACCTTCGTCGTAGGCGCTTCGTCGCTGCTGGGGTCGCTCTCCAGCACCGATTCGTTCCATGGTGCGATCACTACCACCGGGTCGCCGGCCGGTTCCTCAATGCGCTTCATGCCGAGCACGCCGAGACGGTCGAAGCCGTAGGCCGCACCGACAGTGCGTGCCACCGCATCCATGATGTCCAGCGTAGAGCGCAGGTCGTTGACCCAGATGCCGAGTACGGCGCCGTTGGCGGTATCGAGCGCCGTGACCTGGCTGGCGCTGACGTCCGACGCGTCGATCCCGCGCTCCATGGCCAGGCGCTTCAGCAGCGTGCCGGCCTTGCTGTTGGCCGTGCTGTCTGCAGTGGCGTCGCACGTGAAAGCCGTGGGCAGCGAGCCCCCAACACGCAGCATGCCGCCGGCCGGCCAGGCCCGGTACTGGCCGGAGCTGGGTGCATTGGTCTCCATGTCGGCCTGCGACGTGTAGTCAGCGCCTTGGGTGTACGGAGCGCCCTTGTCGTACGCTGCATCCACGGTGAGGATGGCCGCGCCACTCACCTGGTAGATGCCGCGAGTCGTATTCACGCACGGTGCGGGGATGTGGAAGGCCTTGCCCCACAGGCGGGGGATCGGCTTCCCGGTCAACTCCGGGCCGCCGTCGACCCCCGCAGGAAGCGCGTTCGTGCCGCCGTAGGTCGCGGACAAGTGCGGTGTGCGCAGCTCGTACAGACGGTCGGTGCCATTGATGACGACACGGTCCGTCTTCGGCTCCACGATGCTCGTGACGGCTCGGATGACCGTCTCCGCGGTCGACAGCGCGGCGTCCGGCTCGACCATCAAAAGCCGCATCGGGCGGCTTTGGAAATTGATGGTTGCCGGGTCGCTGAACACGCTGTCTAGGTCCCCGAAGTTGGCCAACTCCACGATCGCCGCGCCGACATCGGCCTGCGGATTGGCACTAACCAACGACGCACCATCGCGGAACATGGACCGGCTGATGACGCCAGCGCTGATGATGCGGTCGAGGTACAGCGCATTGGGCGGTGTGTCCGTGCTCTTCGAGCGATAGCCCTGCCGTCCCTTCATGCTGTAGCGCTTGGTCTCATAGGCTGCGGCGTCGGTGTAGCCGTCGATTTCAAGCAGCAGGTGCGGGTTAGAGAGAAGCGACATACCGCCCCCTCCGTGCTGCGTCGTATGCCAGCTGCTGAGCCGTCATCCGGTTGCTCGTGTCCAGCGCGTCGCTGAGTGCAACACCGGACGCGGCCGTGACCTCGGCCGCGGTCTTCGTGTTGCCCTTGATGGCGGCCAGCTCGGCCTGCAGGCGTTTCAGCTCGGCCAGAACCTCGTCGAACACCGGCGCGTAGTTCGGTGCGCCGCTGAGCTGCTGCTGCAGCTGCAGGAACGTGCTGGCCAGATCGTCGGCGCGCTCGAACGCCGCCAGGTCGCCGCCACGCGCCGCTTCGGCGTTGTCGAAGAACTGCGAGCGGGCCTCGGCCAGACGATCCTCCGGCGACAGGGCCGACAGCGATCCAGTCGTCAGCGAGTCCATGAAGCTGGTGAAACTGGCGTCCAACCGCTGGAGCGTCGAGTTCAACTCATCGAGTGCGCGCAGTTCATCACGAGCCAGTTCCTGCGCCTGGCGATCGGACTCGCTGATTGCGGTTGAACCGCCGGATGCGGCCGCCGCTTCCGCCTGCTCGCGTCGCAGCCTGTCCGGCGACACCACATCGGTATTTGCCGGACCGTTCGACTGCATCACGTACATGTTGAAGATGCCGTCGCGCGTCGGACCGGGGACGTTGTCTTTACCGCCCCAGTGCTGATCGACGTACTGCTGCAGGTTGGCCGGCAGCGTGTTGTTCGCCCAGTCCTGCGCGAAGCCGGCGATCTTGCTTTCTATGCCCATCCACTCGCGATAGGCCTGATCGGCTGCCGATGCCTGGCCCATGCTGCGAATGCGCATGCCGCCGAATTCGCTGGCTTCGCTCTTCAGGTCGCCCAGCGCGCCGGCGGCCTGCCAGATCGCGGCCTTTGCCTCGTCGCTGACGTCGGCCATCGCCGTGATGGCGTCGGCGGTCTCCAGGATCTCCTGCTTCGAGGCCTTGAACAGCTGGCTGACGGTGATGTCGAAGCCGGCATCGGCTAGGTCGTCGGCGATGCCCTGGTACGCGGCACCGATGCGCTGATCCGCCGGCAGCAGCTTCGAGCGGTTGCTCTCGATCGTGGACTGCAGAGCGTCGGCTGCATCCCGGGCGCCGTTCTTCAGGTCGCCGAGCGAGCCGGCGGCGCTGAGCACTGCGAGTTCCATCTCGCTGACGCCGTCGGCGAAGTCCACGAACTGCCGAACGAAGGCCTCGATCTGCTCCTTCGACATGCCGGCAAGGCGTTCGCCGGTGACCGCGAGCCCGGCTTGCGTCAGGTCGCCAGCCACGCGGTTGTAGCGGTAGCGGTCCAGGTCGGGCCCTTCGAGGAACTTGCCGGCCAGCTGGTCCAGCGCCTGCTGTCCCTGCTTCGCCCGGGCTGCAGCCTCCTCGGTCAGCTTCTTCGCCGCAGCCTCCGATGCCGACTCGACCTGATGGAACGCGCCAGACACCTGCAGCAGCGCTGTGAACGCCTCGCGGCCGGCCTCTGTGCTCAGGTCCTGCGCCGAGACCAGATCCTTGTAGGCATCGACGGTGTCAGGCATCGCGAGGCCCACGCTCGCCAGCGCATCGGACACCTTGCCCGAGGCCAGTTCGATCTGCTCGGCCTCGGTGTAGAAGTTGCTGAAGTACTGCCCGGCCGCCTGGCTCAGGCCCTGGATGCCGCCAAACATGGCAGTTAGGTCGATCGCTGCACTGCCGCCGTCGAGCGAAGCCTGCAGCGCGGTGATGCCGAGGTCTTCGAGGACCGCGTTCACGCCCAGGATGGCGCCGCCGACGCGCTCGATGGTCTGCGTCACGGTCTCGCCGTATTTGGCGAGTGGCGCGACCTCATCGGCGAGTCCGGCAGTCAGCGCCTCGCCGTACTTGGCCAGCGCCTGAATGATCGCGGTCTTGTTCTTCTCGACGTCGTCGCCGAGGCTGACGCGGATCTCGGTCGTGATGCGCGCCATTTCCTCCGCCGGCAGGCCCAGAGCCTCGGCGTAGCGCTTGGCCTGCGCGAGCACTTCCTTCGACGCGTCGTCGAAGAACATGTCGATCGACTCGGTCGCGGCCTTCGTCTCGGTGCGGCGCTTGTCACTGCGGAAGATGCCGCCCTTCTCCAGGATGTCGGCGAACATCTCGCCGGCGAAGTCGCCGCCGGTGATGGTGCCGGCGACGCCCTGGTCCACCACGCGCGGCGATGCGCGGCCGAAGAGCTGTGTGTAGACGGCGCCGCCGCCCCAGATGTTGGCCGAGCGGTCGCTCATGCCGCCGATCTTCAGCAGGTCGGTAAACGTGGACTCCGGCGAGTACCGAAACGCACCGCTCAGGTTCTCGTTGTTGTAGCCCTTCTCCCAGGCGCTGCGGCTGCCCATGTAGGCCGCGATGATCGCGGCGGCGTAGGCGGCCCACGGACCCATGCCGGCTGCGGCGCTGCTGCTGCCGCCCGCGCCGGCGGCGCTGGTGCCAGCCACTGTGATGCCCTCGCCAGCGGCCTGTGAGGCAAACAGCGTGGCCGACTCGCTGGCGGCCAGCGACGACGCGGAAGCGCCGACGCCGGCCCATCCGTTGTTCGCCGCGATCAGGGCCCCCATGCTGTCGCCGCCAGCCGATCCGACCAGGTTCGCGTACGCCAGCGACGTCGACGACGCGCCGGCCGTCGTGCCGGCGCCGAAGTACCCAGCCAGGGCATTCACGCTGCTGCTGTAGCCGGTGGCGCCTTGATAGAGGCTGTAGAGCGTGGAGGCGTTGTTCAGGCCTGCACCGACCGCCCCTGCGCCGCCTCCGCCAGCACCGCCAGCACCGCCGGTCAGGAACGCCGCAATCGCACCGGTGACGGGCGACACCACGGCCTGGATGATCGGGCGCAGGACCAAAGTCTTGAAGTAGTCCTCCAGTAGCTCCCCGGCATCGCGGCCACCGCTCATCAGCGCATCGGTCAGGGCCTGGCCGGCGTCGTCGGCCATGCGCTGCCATGCATCGCGCGCCTCCTTGGTGGCCTCGATGCCGGCGGCGCGGCCGGACTGCGCAGCGATCTCGCGCAGGGCCGCGGCCTGCTTGCGGTACTCGCCGGCGATGGCTGGATCGACGGACTCAAATACCGTAGCCAGCCGCTCCTTCGCCGCGGCATTCGCCAGATGCTCGGCCTGCTCAATCTGGCGCAGCGCGGCCGGAGTCAGCAGCGCCTGGTCGTTGACCTTGCGCAGCGCGACGGCGCGGCCTTCGAGGTCAGCGGTCTGGCCGGCCAGGCGCGCCATGGACGCGTCGTTCTCGGCCGACGCCTGACGCATCCACGACACCTCTTCGCGCAGCGCCTGGCCGCGGTCGATGCTGGCGCGCGCGGCCCGCTCGGTGGCCTCGCTCATCACGAGTTGCCCGGCGGCAAGCTTCGTCGTCAGCTCAAGGTGCTGCCGCTCGCCTTCGGTCAGCTGGCGGCCCAGCGCCAGTTCCTTCTCCATGCCGGCGTTGGTGCCCTCCAGTCCGCGCGCCCAGTCGCGACCGGCCTTCGTCAGGTCCTCGAAGACCTTGACGGCATCGTCCATCTCCTCCTTGTCCTTCTTCGTGGCCGCCGTCTTCTTGAACGTGGCCGCGGTGAGCTGCTGGACGGTCTCGACGTACTGCTTCTCGGTGATGTGGCCCTTCTGCCGCGCCGCGTTCAGTTCGTTGACCTGCTTCAGGTAGGCCGTGTCGACGCCCAGCGCCTTGTTGCGGATGTCGGCGAGGAGCTTGGCGGCCGCGGCCTGCTCCTCGAGGCCCTTCTTCGCGACCGCGTCGATGCCGGCGCTGGCCTCGCCGAACTGCTGCGACTGGCTGGTGCCGCGCTGGGCCCTGAGTTCGTCCTGCGCCTGCTTGGCCTGCTTCAGCTGCTCGACCAGCTCGCGCGCCTTCTCGACCTCGAAAGCCAGGTACTGCCCGCCGTTGGCGGCGAAACGCAGCTGCAGGGCGGCCAGCTCCTTCTCCGCCTCGCCTAGCCGGCGACCGATGTTCGCGGCGCGCTCGTCGACGTGACCCAACGCTTCGGCAACGCCCATGACCTGGGCGGCTGCGAGTGCGCCGAAGAACCCGAGGCCCGATTCGCGCGCCCGCTGAAACCGGTCCGACACGTCGTCGACGGAGCTCGCCAGCGTCTGTAGGGCGCCGCTCAGGCTCGACGTTACGCCGGCCGATCGGTCGATTTCGCCGATGGCCTTCGTGGCTGCGTTGCTGACCTGCGTCAGCGCTTGGCTGACGGTCACGACGCTGCCCTGCACTTCGGTGGCCAGCTTTGCGGCCTGGGACTCCAGCGCCTGCAGGACGGCCTCGGCGGTGAGCTGACCCTCCTTGCCCATCTCGCGCAACTTGCCGACGGTGACGCCGAGGCCGTCGGCGATGGCGCGGGCGAGGCGCGGCGTCTGCTCGAGCACGCTGTTCAGTTCGTCGCCGCGCAGCGCGCCGCTGGCCAAGCCCTGCCCCAGCTGCGTCAGGGCGGCCTGCATGCCGGCGGCGCTGCCGCCGCTGATCGCCATCGCGTTGCCGATGGCCTCGGTGATCTTCAGCAGACGCGTCTGGCTGACGCCGAGGCCGTCCGTGGCCCGGGCGATCGACGCATAGGTGCCGCCCAGCTCCAGGAACCCGGTGCGCGACCGCTGCGCGATGCCGTAGAGCTCGTCGTAGACCACTCCGGCCGCCTTGGCCGAGCCGGTGGCCAGCGTCAGGCTGTTGTTCAGCGAGGTGACGGCATCCGCGGTCTGCACGGCAGCGCGGGCGGCCTGCGCAAGTTCGTTCGCGATGGCGAGACCTGCCACGGCCTTGACGGCGCCGCCGATGCTCGCGAACGCTCCGGAGGTCTGCGTGGCCGCATTGGCGCCGGCGTGGCCGATACGCTCCAGGCTGGCCGCCGTCTGCGTGGCGCCCTGCTGGACCTGCTGAACGCCATCGAGTGCGACGCGGAAGCGGATGTCCTGGGTCATGGCCTACCTGCGCCGACGGGCGGCTTCTGCTTCCTCGGCGCGCTTACGCATGCGCTCGACACGCGCGGCGAGCACCACCGCACGCGCCGCCCTAGCGCAGGCGACGACGCCGTCGTAGACGTCGCGCCGCTCGTCGGCGTCGTGTACGGTCTCGCGGAGGTGCGCGAGGATTTCGGAGCGGGCCATGCCGTGGTCGCCCCATTGGTCTTGCAAGTCCAAGAAGGCGCGCCATGCCGGCACGCACTCCGGCCAGAGGTACACCGGCCAGTCCGGCTGTTCGACCGTCTCGACGTTTGCCCCGGATGCTGCGGCAGCTCGGGAGATGAGCAGGGCCATGGAATCGACGGGCGCGACAGGACGAGCCTGCTGCACCGCATCGGGATCAGGTTGCGGCTGCTCGTCGTCATCGCGCAGACCGTCACGGGCCCACCGCTCGGCTACCGCAGCGAGTTTTTTGCCTTTGCCCCGCAGGCGGCGACATAGGCGTTGAAGGCGAGCGCAGCGATTCCGGGCATGTTGAGCACATTGCGCAACGCCTCCGGGCTGAACGGCACGTCCTCGCCAGCCTCGCCGACCGGTCCAGCCCATGCCCTCATCTTCGGCACGAGGGTGTCGGTGATGGGTGTGCGGCTGCCGGCCTTCTCGATTGCTGCGACGCTCTCTTCGAGGGCGCGCGTGTCGCTCGAAGTCGCGAGGCGTTCTGCGACCAGCCAGAAATCGAAGTCCTCGCGCTCGCCGTTCTCCAGCGTGGTCGTGCCTTCGACGCGGAAGCGCAGGGTGGGGGAAACAACAACCTTGAATGCCATGACGGTGCCCGATCATTTGGCCCGATAGAGAAGGAGCGCGCGGCCGCGTTGGCTCGGGCGAAGACCGCGCGGCGTTTCCGCCGCCACGGCCGCGCGCAAACGGCCGGTCAGGTCGACCAGAAGCTGGGGTAGTTCTGCACCTCGATGGCCAGCGCGGTCTGCACGACGCCCTGCGCCTGGCCGCGCGGCGTGCCCGGAGCGGACACGAAGCCGTTGAAGCACATCTTGGCCGTGGTGCCGAAGCGCAGCTTGAAGGCGCGCTTGGTCTGCGCCTTGTACGCGCGGTTGGCCTCGATGTAGCCGGCATCCGACGGATCGAAGATGGCGTTCGAGGTGATCGACATCGGCGACACCACCGTCGGGGCGCGCTTGCGGATCGAGTCGTGGATGGTCGTCGTGTCCGCGTACTCGGGATCGCCGCCGCTCACATCGAACGTTTGCAGGATGTTGAACGACGCGCCGAACGTGATGACCTGGAACGAGCCGGACACGAAGGTGCCGTAGTCCGTGGTGTTCTCGCCTTCCAGCTCGAAGGTGTTCGCCGCGCCGTTGACGTTGGCGACGCGGAACACGCGGTCGTTCAGCTCCGTCATGCCCGTGGCGGCCACCAGCACGTAATCGCCGTTCGAGGGATCCGTGCCGGTGTAGGTGACCACGCCGGGGTTGGCCTTCGAAATGGCGTTGATGGTGATTGCCGAGGCGAGCGCCGTTTGCACGTCGACGCCCACGTTTTTCCAGAAAATTGCCATGGACTGCTCCTGAGTGGCGCGTCAGAGCGCGGTGGATGGATCGCCCTGCGAGGTGACGTAGATCACCTCGAAGAGCTGGTGCCCGATTCGGATTCGTTGCTGTCCCTCGTCCCGCTGCGCGGGCTGGTAGGAGAGCGGACGGATGGACTGCACGCCCGGCAGCGAAGTGGCTGCGAGGCAGGCCTCGACGTCGGCCAGGAGCTGGTCCCGGGCGCGCGAAGCGTTGGTGTTCTGCACGATCTGCGCCGTGACGATGAAGCGGTAGGAGCGCTGCAGCAGCGGGTCGCCGTGCACGGTCAGCGGCTCCTGCGCCTCGCTGTCGTCGTCGACCGAGAGGTGCGGGCAGTCGGCGGCCTCGACGAGGTCGTAGGGCTCCTCGTCCACGCGGCTGCCGGCAGACGTGTTCGCCGCGATCAGCGCTGCGACCACTGCCTCGCGGATGACGTGGCGCTGATGGTTCACGGCTGCTTCTCCAGCGGCAGCACGACCAGGCCAGTGCCGTCGGGCTCCGGCGTGCGGACGCGCCAGGTGCCGGCGCCAGGGCCTGCCGCGATCACGAGCACGCTGTTGCGCGCCACGCTGGGCGCCGCGCTGTGCGGCAGCGTGAACTGCGGGTCGCGTGAGGCGATGCCGGAGAGGTCCACGAACGGCGCGTCGTAGTTGCCCACGACCGAGACGCCGTCAAGCGTCGCCTCGGTGGCGAACTCGTCCGCGTCGAAGAACGCGGTGAAGTCCTCGGTCATGGGCATGGCCGCTCGTCTTTCGCGCCAGCGTCAGACGTACTTCTTCTTGCCCGAAGCCACGACGCTCACGGCAGCCGGGCCGGTGGCGATCGTGCCGACGAAGCCGAGGAAGCCCCCGGTCACCTTCTTCGGATCGACCACGACCGTCTGCGTGCTGAGGTCGGTGGAGGTCGTGACCTGCGTGAACGTGTAGCCGCTGATGTCGGCGGCGCCGGTGCCGTTGGCATCGGTGGCCGACTGCAGCTTGCCGGTGATCGTGCCTGCGGTGACGACGCCGACGTTCATGGTCACGAGGATCTCGCCGTCGTACGGGCGCACGTCGAGCCACATGCCGGTGCCGCTGGTGGCGGCGGCGGTGTTGGCGGCGTCCACCGCGTGGAGCAGCGCAGTCGAGGTCGCTGCGGAGGCTTGGCTGTTCAGCATGTCACTTCTCCTTCTTGCCGGCCTTCACCGGCGCGTGTGCGGGGTCGGCGGGCGCCGGCGCGGGGGCGAGCTTTTCGGCCGGCGGCTCCGGTGCAGGCGAAGGGCTGGGCGCGGGGTCGGCGGGCGCCGGCGTGGCCGGTACCTCCTCGACGGCGCCGATGGACGTCAGGAAGGTGGCCGTGCCCTTGTCCAGGGCGAACGGCTCGCTGTCCGGCGTCACGTGGCGCTCGGGGCCGATGCAGACCCCGCGCAGGGCGCGGTAGAGGCTGCTCATGGCGGCGCGCCTTACGACAGGTTCGTCGAGACGACGAAGGCCTGCGGGTAGCGCACCAGCACGTCGACCATCCACATCGCGCGGATGCCGACCTGCGCCTGGTTGAAGCGCGTGCCGCCGTTGTCCATGGCCAGCTCCAGCACGCCCCACTCGCCGATCACGACCTCGTCCCACGAGCCGAAAATCAGGTTGCCGGAGGCCAGCTGTTCGGACGACATGGCGTTGAAGCCGCACAGCGTGCCGTCGAGCATGTTCCCTTCCCACACCGGGGTGTCGGTGCCCGAGAAGCGCTGCACGGTCATCAGCTTCGCCGCGCCGGCCGTGTTGGTCACGAAGCCGGGGTTGCCGCGGATGGCGTTCGATGCGCCGGCCGTCGAGACGAAGGCCAGCAGCTTCGCGTAGGTCGCGGACGCGGCGTCCTGGCCGGACGTGATGCCGGTCGTGTTCTTGATGCCGAGCGGCTGCGCGCCGCCGGTGCCGTTGATGGCGACGTAATCGACGCCATCGATCGCGATGTCGGCGGCGAGGTCAGCCATGATGAAGGCCTCGGCGCTCGGGGTGGCTTGGCGCAGCAGCTGCTCCGACGCGTCCGTGATCGCAATGGCGGTCTTCGGCGTCATCGACAGCTGGCCCAGGGCCTGGTCGGTGGCCGTGACGCTGGTGCCCTCGCCACCCTGCCAGGTCACCGTGCCCTTGCCGGTCTGGCGGGGAATGGTGACGTTGCCCACCAGGCCCGGCAGGCGACGGGCGCCCATGCGCATCGTCACGCTGCGGTTGCGCAGGATGTCGATGAAGCCCATGTTCTCGACGTTGACCATGAAGCCGCCCTTGCTGCCGGGCGTGGTCGACATCGCGCGCTGCGCGGCCTCGCCCAGCGGGCGCTGCAGCACTTCTCCGGGAATGAAGATGCTGTTGCTGTCTTCGCGCTGCAGCCGCTTAGCCAGCGTGCGGGAGCACTCCAGTTCGTAGGCTGCGAGGTTGATGTTTTCCTGCGTCGGCGTGCGCATTGCGCGGATGGCGCGGAACAGGCTGAAGCGCTGCGTCTCGGCCCGCGTCAGGCCGAGGTCCGAAGCGGCGGTGGGGCGCTCTTTGCCGCGCTCTTCCATCACCTTCAGGATCTTCTCGGCGACCTCTTCCAGCGTGGCGCCATCGCGCACCCACTGGTCCTCGACGCGCGGGTCGATCTTGCTGGCGCGGCACATGTTGCCGATCGCCGCCTTGCGGTTCTTCTCGACCTCCAGCGGGTCGTGACGGGTTTCCGCGGCACCCGCGGCGGCTTGGGCTTCTGCCATGGTGGCTTTCTCCTGATGGGTCGCCGGGACGGCGGGGGTGGTGACCTTGGTGACGCTTGCGGCTGTGGCGGGCGGCGCGCTGGCTGCGCGCTCCTGCTCGGTCGCCGCCGGCGGCTGTGCGCCGCCTTCGGTGATCTGCACCGTGGAGCCGCCTGGCGTCTGCACGGTGGTTGTGACGGGGGCTGCCGCGTGCGAGCGGCCGACGCCGACGGTGTTGTCGGCAGGCACGGTCACAAGGGAGTCTTCGAAGGGCTCCCAGTCGACGACCTCGTAGACGGGCACGTCGTCGGCGGCGCGGTCCAGCGGGCCGGCCGCGGCATCGAGGTCGCGGCGGAAGGCCTGGACGTCGCCGTCGCCTCGATCGCCAACCCGGGTGACGCCACGAGATTCGAGTGCGCGGCGGAACGTGGCTCCGTCGATGGTTCGCTCGATCGGCCCGCCACTCTTGCTGGTGGTGCGCTCGATGACCTTGTGGATCTCGTAGCCGACGCTTGCCTTCGTGAGGATGTCGCCCTCGACCAGGCCGATCGCGTCTCGGCCTTCCTGCGTGGCGCTGGTGATGCGCACCTTGCCGCGCAGCACGCCGTCGTCATCGCAGCGCACGCTGCCGGGCACGTGCGTGCCGCGCAGGTCGCGCCAGTTGTGATTGAAGAGCAGCGGCGCGCCGTCGTTCAGGCGGCCCAGTCGGACGGCCTTCTCGTTGCAGCGGAGGATCTCGATCCCCCACCAGCGCTCATACGGCACCTCGCTGGCGAATGCCATATCGACCACCAGGTCGCCGCCATCCTTCTCGCGGCGCGCCTTGGCGCGGTCCAGCTTGAATGAACGTGTCGTCATTGCATGAGTCCTGTTGCGGGAACCGGGCGAAGCGGCGGCACGCTGCGGCGCGCCGGCTGCGCAGGGGCGCCCTCGTCGTCACCTGCCTCAAGATCCGCCGCGGCCTTCGGTTGGGCGGCGGCCTGCTCGGCGGCCACGTCGGTGTCGACCGTGATGCCGGCCTGCGCGAAAAGCTCGCGCTCGCGCTGCAGTGCGCCGATGACGTCTTCGATGTCGCGGCCGTCGGCGGTGGCAGCGATAACGTCCGTTGCCGATGTCAGGCCAGCGCGGATCGCTTCCTTGTAAGCCTTGACTTCCTTGGTCGGGTCCACCCACGACCAGCCGCGCGGCTTCCACACGACGGCTTCGAACTTCGCCGGGTTCAGCGCGTACTGCTCGACCGAGATGCTGGTGATGGCCCGCGCGTAGACGGCCTGGCGCAGCCATTCGGCATGCAGCGGATCGCGGAATGCCCGGATCCACCACTGCTGCAGCGTGCGCCAGAGGTCGCGGTCATCGAGCAGCGCAAGGCGCGAGCTGCTGTAGTTCGACTGGCTGTAGTCGCGCGACAGGCTCTCGTAGCTGACGCCCACGCCGGCCGCGACTTCGCGCAGCATGTAGCGCATGAATGGGTCGAGCGCGGTGTTCGGCCGGTTCGGCGCGTGCCATTCCAGCTTCTCGCCGGGATTCAGCTGCTGAATCGTGCCGTCCTCGATGTCGAAGACCGGCGTGCCGTCATCCTCTTCATCGGTTGCGAGCGGAGCATCGCCCTCGGGGGTCTCGATGGTCCCGAAGACCCGAGCGGATGCGCGAGCGGCCTGGACCTCCGAGCCGCTGTACTGGTCCATGTCGTTGAGCTTGCGGACCGCGGTGTGCAGCCAGGGCTCGCCGCGGGCCTGCGGCCATCGATCGATGATGCGCAGGTGCAGGATGTATTCCGCCTCGACGCGCTCGTAGAGGTCAGCGGTCGTGCCGGGCGAGCGCAGATCGCCGGGGTGCTTCTTGCGGATCCAGTAGGCGATGGCGCGGCCGTACTCGTCCTGCTCAATCCCCATGCGGGTCTCGGTCGTCTTGCCGTCTGCGCTGGGTAGCGCGATGTCGAGCGGAACCCGCTCCGACTCGATCACCTCCAGCGCCAGAGGCACAGCGCTGGCGCCGAAGGCGCGCCGGTGCTTGCGAATGAAGACCTCGCCCGCCTCGAACACCTGGCCTAGGGCCATGCGCTCAAGGTCATGGAAGTGCACGGCGCCGCCGGTGTGGCAGGTGTCGGCCTTGCACCAAGCACCGAACACCGCTTCGATGTCGGCGTTGATGCGGCTGTTTGCACCGGCGCGGTTCGTTCCGACCTGGGCCTGCATGCCGACGCCGGAGCCGATGACGTTGTTCTTGACGATGACCTTTGCGCGCTTCGCGTACGAGCTGTCGCGCACCATCTGCCGCGAGCCGGCGCGCAGGCGCGACAGACTCATCGACAGTTCGGCGTCGGCACTGGAGTCGCCCCCGTTGCCGAAGCTGCCGGACATCCGGCTGCCGCGGGCGGCGGCGTACATGCGGGCACCGACCCGGCGTGCAGGGTCCGGTCGACGCACTTCCGCCGGCGCGCGGAACGCGTCGACGATGCGGCCCAGCAGCGAGAGGCGCGGCCCAGCCATCACCGGCACCTCACCATGATCTGGCGCCGGTTCTTCAGCCCCATGGCCATGCCGGCCGCGTTCTCTTCGCGGGCAACGTCGCGCGACAGCTTCTGCTCCAGCGTGATCAGGTCCGGGATGGAGTAGTGCTCCAGCGACCGGCCGTTGATCTCGTACTTCAGGACGTTCTTGCTCGCGACGCCCTGGATGACTGCTCGCACGTTGGCCAGCGCGATCGCCGCATCGGTGCGCGTGTCCAGGCCCTGCGCGCTGGTGGCCGGGTCAGGCGCGACCGTGATCTCGCCGCTCTCCAGCGTGATCCGCTCGCCGGTCTTCTCGACCCAGCTGGACCAGCCGTAGATGCCGGCCGTCCACAGTGCCGTCGTGCCAGGCGCCACCATGACCTGATAACCGCTGGTCTGGTAGGTCGTGGCGGTTAGCGTGATCGGCGCCTGCACCGGCGACGTGAAGCGCGGCACGAGCCGGTATTTCAGCGTCCAGCCCTGATCGGCCGGATAGGCTGAGACCGTGGTCTCGAAGCTGAGGGAGTCGCCTGCAATGAGGCGCGGCACGCTGCGCATGGCGGCGCACTGTCAGCGCCGCGGCGTTCCAAAACTAGAGCCCCGAGTTTTGGAACTCGGAGCGCTTCAAACCCCGCTGGTCGGGATGATCTTTCGGCCTATGCGCCACCGCGATCGGGTCAGGTCGCCGACCAGTTCGAACGTCGGTGAGAAGGCTGGCGAGCCGAACGCCTCGCTGCTGGCAATGCCTCCTGCGCCGCTGACGCTGCTCGTGAGGTTCGAGCTGACCGCGGCGGTGCCGAATGCCTCTTCGGAGGCGATGCCGCCCGCACCCGTCACGCTGGCCAGGGTGCTCGACGAGACGGTGGCCGTCCCGAATGCTTCACCGCTCGCGATGCCGCCGGCATCCGTCACCGTGGCCGTGCCACCGGCAGCTGCATCTGCCCACCAATGACGCACGCGGCCGCCATGGCGAGACAGCAGCTCCCACAGCGCGGCCGCCACCAACGGGGCCGACGAGGACGCCCGCTCCCATTCGATGATCGCGCCGCGTGCGCGGTAGATGTGCATCGCCGCCGACGATCAGGGCTCAAGCCGCAGCGTGACGCCGTGGGTCTTCGCGCCGGTGGCACTGAAGACCAGCGTCACCGTGTCGCCGTTCAGGTCGGCCTGCGGAATGTTCAGCTTGTAGTAGCCGCTGCCGATCTCGCTCACCGCGCCCAGCGTGCCGGCGCCGAACGCACCGCCATCGATCGAGCGCGTGGCGGTGACCGTGAGGCCCGTCGCGGGCACCTCGGTCGTGTTGTCGACCATCAGGAACGTGAAGTTGTTCCAGGCCTGGTTCTTCTTGAGGCCGGTCTGGATGCCGACGTCGTTGGCGGAGTCGACAGTGGGCAGGCCGCCGCTGGCTGCCGCCGCTGCGTTTGGCAGCGCCGTGAGGCCGAGCCGCACCGTGTCCTGCGGGTCGTAGTCGACCAGCGGCACAAGGGCGCCGAGCACAACCATCCCGGTCACAGTCCCGCCGACGAGCACGCTGTTGGAGCCCGTGGCGAAAGCGGCGTCGGGCAAGTCCAGGCGGTAGTAGCCGTCGCCGACGTGCAGGAAGCCGCCGTCGCTGTGCGCATCGGTCAACGCGGAAAGCGTGGCCTCCGTGATACTGACCTTGGCCGCTCCATCCCGGCGATACCAAAGGTCAACCCCCGACGTGTTGAACACCACACCAGTCTCCGGTGTGCCGTCGGTCGAGTCCACGATGCGCAGATACACACTGCGGTCGGTAGAGCCCTTCTTGATCGCGGGGTGGAGCATGGTCGGTCCTTCAGTTCATGAGCTGCATGAGCTTCGGCAGCAAGGTGGAGCCACCGCCACCGGCGGCCGTGTTGAAAGCGGTCCCCGTAGACCACGCGGAGTCACCGCCTGCATTCGAGGCGCGCACCCGCGGCCGGTACTCGGTGCTGCTGGACAGGCCGCCGATGGCAAGGCTCGTCGCGTTGGCCGCTGCGGGGCTGGTGTTGGCGTTCGTCCAGTTGCCGGCGCCGCTCGGCGTCTCGACCTGGATCTGGAAACCGGTTTCGTCCGAACTGTTGTCCGTCCAGTTGATGGTCGCGCCGCTGCTAGTGATGCCGGTCGTTGCGCCAATCGTTGGAGCCGTCGGCGCGTTGGGCAGCGTAGTGAATTGGCTGGTGCTGAGCCGGTTGCTGTCGTTGTTCGCGGCATCGCGGTGCACCATATGCCCGTAGTACGCGGTCGCCGCCGTCAGACCTGTGGCGTTGAACGTCTTGGCCCCGGTGCTGCTGATGGCCTGGTTGCCGGCGAAGACCGCCGCGCTTCCGGTGTGGTCCTGGCCGGCCACGATCTGCGCCACGCTCGGCTGGGTTGCGCTGGTCGTGACCACCGCATACATGGTGCCGTTGGCCTCGTCGGTGGTTGCGCCAAGAGCGGCCGTGGTCTGCCCCGTCACATTGGACGTTGCACTCGTGAGGATTGGCGCCGTGGCATCGAGAAAGGCGCCGTCGGCCGCGACCAGGTTGTCGAGATGTAGTCCAACCGTGTCACTACCGGCCGCGGAGCCGCTGAACCGCACGCCCGCAACCCCGGCTGCGGTGATGTCGGCGTTGGTGATGCTGATGACCTCTGCGCCGGCCGCATAGACCTTGATGGTGGACCCTATCGCCTGTAGCGCCATGCGGAAGCTGCCACCGACCGATAGCGAATACGCGGCGTTCGTCAAGAGCGTCGGGGTGCCGCTTACTACCTTGTATAGCTCGAACTCCTGCCCTGTCGCCTCGTATCGCACGAAGTAATATGAGGCGGTCGCGTCTGGTCCGCTGATCCGCACCGCAATGCCGGCCTCCGTCGAGCCAGCGCCTACATAGTGGACATCAGCTGCTACGTGATAGTCCGCTGACGTAGGCGCGCCTGAGTTCTTGTAGGCAAAAGTCCCAGTGCTGCTGTGCCTCAGTCTGCCCGCATTGCTGATGCGGCCGGCCGCCGCAAACCCGCCGATCGTTGACCATGCGGCGTTGTAAGCCGACAGCTCCGTTCCGGAGGTGCCGCCGAACTGCTCGTTGACGAATTCCGCCATCTCAGGCACCTGCAGCGCGAATAGCCGTGTCGTAATCGAGGTAGTCCACTTGCGTGCCGGAGTACCAGCTCACCGTAAGATCACCAGCATGCCCCTCGGGACTGCGCGGCGTGAATGCATGAACGCTGCTACCGCTCGTGATGTCAGCCGTCTTGCTCCAGGTCGCGCCACTGTCGCTGGTCTCCCAAAGCTGAATCTCATTCCATGAGCCAACGCGCTTTGAGAGGTAGGCCTTCGTCGGGTCGTTGCCGTCGAAGCAGGCCTGGCCATCGCTGTACGTCTGCGTGTCGATGCTGCCGCCAGAGGGTGTGATCTCGGTGTGCACCCACGCTAAACCAGTCCAACGGCTGAACATATGCCTATGGTCGGTCCCAGGCGTCACGTACTTGACCCACAGCACCCAAGGATGGCCATCCGGACCGGTCGCAATGTCCCAGGCCCAGCCGTCCTGCGACGTGCCGTCATAGACGAGCGTGGCATTCGCTGGCGTCAGCGGAGCGGCACCAATCAGCGTGCCGTCTGACTTGTAGTAGGTTTCCGTGCCGCCCGCGTCTGAAATCATGTACCCGTGGTACAGGGAGTTCGCGACCTGGGCGGGATTTCCAGTCGAGAAAACGAAGTCGACACGTGACACCCCGTCCGAATACACCTGTGGGTACGGGCGCTGCGAGCCATTGCTGATCACCACCCTGTCCGTGTCCCAGGTTGAGCCATCCACGGTGGCACGCATGCGCTGCGCCCAGCTGCCAGCGCGATAGAGCATGTAGGTCTTGCCGGTGACGCTCAACTGGAACGTCAGGTTGTAGGCCATCCCGCCGCCCGAGTTCAAGACATCGACGGTCGTCTGCGGACTCCATGCACTGATGTCGTAGGCGGAGGTGCTGATCCTCATGCGCATCTCGCCTGTGTCGTTGTGCTTGCAGTACAGGCACATGATTCGGCCATCGGGCAGGATGCTGATGGTTGCGTTGTCGTGCCCGTTGACCTCGAAAGCTGCCGCCAGCGTGAAGCTGGTCAGCGCCTGCGTGGCGTGGACGTACTTGGTGATGCCGACATCGCCGCTGGAATTCACCCAGCCGAAGTACGTGGCACCGTTCCTGTACACCACACTGGGCCCGGAGCCGATCGTTCCATTCCCGTCTGCGATGACCTGGAAGGGCGCGAGCGGATTGACCACCGCCGGCTTGCTGAAGCCGTATGCCCTGGCGCGCTGCGGGATTGCTCGCACGAGGAACCCCGGCGTTAGAGCTTGAAGATCTTGTTGGCGCCGTTGCTCCAGGCCACGTCAACCTGCGTGGCGCCTGCGCTCACTGGCAAGCCCGTAGCGGTGTCGATGTAGCAGAGGAAGCGCGAAGTCGCCTCCACGCCGGTGTCAACGCAGATGGCGACTGCCTCGATCGTGGGGGCGGCCACCAGGCCGGTGAAGCTGACATCGTCGGCGTCGAGAACGCCGTCGGTGGTCGTGACGTTCTGCAGCGTGACCGCGGAGCCGATGCGGGCGCCGCTCGGGATGTCAGCAAGGAAGTCGTGCGCGGAACTGTAGGTGTAGACCGCGGTGTCGATCAGGTAGGCCTTGGCCGTGCCCGTCGCCAGGATGGCGTCGAGCGCGGCCTTCTTGGTGGCCGGGAGGACTGCATTCGCCATTTCGAGGGCTCCTTCGGGCGCGCAGGACCACGAAGGAGCCCAGCCGCGTCATCGCATGACGGCGGCCACTTTCGGCGCGGGATCATTCCAAAACTAGGGCCCCGAAATTTGGAGATCAGGCCCCTGTTTCTGCCGCCACCGCGACATCCGGCTGGGCTGCCGCGGCCTGGTCACGCGCCCGAATCGAGTAGACGTGCGACAGCGAGCACTTCGCCCGGTCGGCCACTTCAGCCGGCGCGACCCCATCGCCCAGCAGCTTGCGCACCAGCTCGTCGCGCTGCCTGCGCTGCCGAACAGGCCGCTTCCTCGGATAGATCCGGAACCGGTACTCGCCGGCGTCCGCCATGTCCGACAGGACCTCCTCGAGGATGCCGGGCAGCTCTTGGCGGACGACGGACCAGACCGCGGTCTGCAGCCCTTCGTGGCTGGACGCGCGCTCGGCCAGGCGACGGATGATCGAATCGCGCTTCAGGGTTGCCATTTGCACCTCGGGTGGTTTCCTCTGACTTCAGTACCGATCGACCGGCGCCTTCTGCTTGGTGAGCCGCTCGAACTTGTCGATCAAGTCGTTCATCTTGGCCGCGATATCGGGGTGCTTCTGGCGGATCTCCTCCCGAGCTAGCGTCTCGAAACGAACCCGAATCCGTCGGCGCACCGTGCGCTCGACATCGGTCTGCGGCGATGGAAGGTTCTCATCCCAGGCGTGCAGCGTTGATACCGCCGCCAGGTTCACAGCCTCCATCGTCGGGTACGTGCTCTGCCAAGTCGTCATGGCATCCATCCTCCAAATCGGCCGCGCACTCGGCGGCCCTTGCGTGCGGCAACGGGCCGCGGGGCCGGCGCATCGGGCGCAGGCTGCGTTTTCTCGGGCGCGTCAGTGCAGGCGGCTGGGCCTGCCGGTTTCGGGGGCTCCTGCGCGGGTTTCGCGGGGGCCGGCGCTGCTGGGGCGGCTGGCGGCGCGGCGGTGGCGCGCTTCGGCGCCGACGGGGCGCGTTTCGTCGCCACGATGACGGCTTCCGTCGCGTTCGCGGCGGCCATGCGCAGCGCGGCGCGCTGCAGGATCCGGCTCTCGATGGCTTCCCACTGCCGGGCGGTGCGAAGATGCAGCTTCAGCTCGCGGCTCAGCCACAGGCAGCCGACGGTGCAATCCAACGCCTCGTTCCGCCGGTCGGTGCGCTCCTGCCATTCGCGGACCCGCGGGTTCTTCTTGCTGGGCACCTTCATCTCGCCGAGCAGTTGCTCGAAGAAGTCGTCGCGGACACCCTCATACCAGTGCATGCGGCCCGGGCCGGTACCGGTCAGCCGCACCCGGCCGCCGTGCTGCGCCCAGCCGAGGATCAGGTCCTTCGCCTTCGCGGCGCCGATGGTGCGGACGCGGACGCCGTACTTCGCAGCCTTCGTCGGCTTCTTCCCGGGGTCGATCGATGTGCGCGCCGGGGTCCAGATCTCGATCCGGCCGACGCTGTCGGATGCACCTTTCGTGGCGCGGACCGGCCGGCCGTCGCGGTTGTGCTTCCGCACGAAGGCGTAGACGGCATCCGAGGTCTGGCCGTCGCCGGAGTCGATGCCGATGGCGGCGATGGAAAGCGGCTCGCCGCTGGCGTGCAGCACGGTGCGCTCCATCAGCTGCTCCAGCTCGAGCCAGGCGCCGGCATGCTCGACCACGGTCTTGCCGTAGACCTCGCCCCAGAACGCCAGCCACATCTCCTCGCCGCGGCCGATCACCCAGACCGTCACGGCGAGACGGTCGTGCTGGACGTCGACGAACATCACCGGCACCAGGGCGGCGGCCGGGCAGGTCCATTCGGCATAGGGCTCGGCGCGCTCGCGGAGTTCGTCCTCCTGCGGCAGGTCGCCGCGGAACTCCCACGGGAGGCCGCGCGTGCTGTTCCAGAACGCGACCATCAGCGTCGCGTCCCCCTGCTCCAGCGCGTGGTGGGCCACCAGGAACTTGCGGGCGAGCTCGGGCACGCGGCTGCCGTCGAAGGTGCTCAGGAGCTCCGACAGGAAGAAGCCCGGCGTGCTGCTCTCGGCCGTCGGCTCCCAGCCGTAGAGCGGCGGCACCCGGGCGGCGCGGCGGATGTTCTCGATGCGATCGTCGTCGCTCCAGACCGAGCCGCAGTGCGGGCAGGCGTAGAAGGCGTCCTCCCACCTGGCGCGTCCGTAGACCTCGCGCTCGGGCCACTTCGCATCGAGCTCGGCGCGCGGCAGCGCGAGGTCGTCCTCGCTGAGGCGGAATCCCGGGATGGTGACGTGATCCCAATCCGGCGTGTGCAGGCCGCCGCAGTCCTGGCAGGCCGCCTTGAACACGCGGCGGTCTGTCGACCGCATCTCCGCGACGATGAGCGACGTCTCTCTCGCCGTCGGCGTGCCGCCGATCAGCTGCAGGTCATCAGGCGCGTAGGTCTTCGTGCGCTCGCCCAGCAGCGCAATCGCGTTGCCCTGCCCCTTCACGTTGCGGCTGGTGTCGTCGGGTTCCTCGACGATGCCGACGCGGCCCGAGGTCGACTTCACGTCGCTGGGGCTGTTCGAGGCCACCAGCTTCAGCAAGCCGCCCGGGAACTTCCGCCGCGTCGTGCCGGTGCCGGGCGCCCGGGTCTTGAGGTTCACGCGCTCGGCCAGCGCCGGCGTGGCGCGGATCATCGGCTCCAGCTTCTCGGCCGCGAAGTCCTTCGCCGACTTCTCGCGAGGGAACATGGCGACGATGGTGCTCGGCCGCCAGTGGATGTGGTACCCGATGACGTTGCACGCGACGCCGGCGGTGTAGCCGACCTGCGCGCTCTTCTGCACGATGATGCGGCGCACGTCCGGGTCGCTGGCGGCCATGAGAATGCCGCGCAGGGCCGGGGTCTCCTCGAGGCTGTAGTCGCCCGGGCGCGCGGTCTCCTCCTCCGACATCTTCCGCCGCGTCTCCGCCCATTCGACGATCGACAGCTCTCGCCGCGGCGCCAGGGCCGCCAACGCGCGGCCGCGGGCGGCCCGTATCGACGCCTGGGCTTCGGTGGTGCTGAGGATGCCCTGCGGCACGCGGGCGTTCACGGCGCGGCCTCGTCGGCCTGGGCCCAGTCAGCCATCGTGCGCAGGAACTCGTCGTGCACTTCGCCGATCAGGGTCTCGCGGGCCTTGACGTCGGTCGCCTTCGCCAGCTTCCGAGCCAGCGCGCGGCGCGAGCGCTGCAGCTGCTCGCGCGCGGCGACGCAGGCCGCCGTCCACATCGGCTCGACCTCGGCGGCCGGGATCAGAAGCTTCTGCTTCTCGGCCAGGCGCATCGCGATCTCGTCGCCCTGCAGGCGGAACACGCGGTCGCGCTGGGACTCGCCCTGGACCTTGCCGACCTCGCGCTTCACGAGCCAGTCGATGCAGGCCGGGAGGTCGTATTCGCTTGGGATGCCGCGGGAGCCGCGCACGGCGATCGGAAAGCCGGCCTCCTGCCACTCGACGATGGTCTTGGGCGCGACGCCGAAAGCCTCCGCGATGCGTTCCTGGCCGACCACGCGCATCCTTACTTACCCCCGGGGACCCGGCGGAACTGGACACAGATCGCGCCGCAACAGAGGCGCACTCAATTCGACTCCGGAAGGACCCAAAATTTTTTCAGAGCCATTGCCGTGCTTTTCGAAATTGGAGCAATACCAATATGTATGGACGACGCCCATACAGGATTCATTGCGCCGCAGCATTACCGCGACCCCCAATGCTCGGCCCACGACTTCTCGAACCCGCGGGCGAAGGACGCGGCAGCATGGCGCTTGGCATACCCGAGCAGTTCGGTGCGCGGCCGATACGACACCGAGCGCACGAAGTAGAAGACCGCCACGGGCTTCTTCTGCCTGCGCTCGTAGATGCCGCCGGGCAGCCCTTTGACGCTGGGCGGCATGGCGAAGTAGGCGCGCCCGAGCGAGGTGGCACGAGCCGCACGCTTCGCAGCACTGGGCGAGATCACGCGCTGGTAGCCCGGGCTGAGCTTCGCACCAAGCTGCGCGATCACCTGCACGATCTGGCTGCGCGCCACGTTGCCGAAGGCGTCCAGCTTGGCGGCCGGGCCTGGCACCACGTAGTGGCCTGGCGGCAATGCGCCCTGGTTCTGCAGGGCCTGCTCGAACTTCTTCAGCCGGCGCGCACCGCCGAACTCCTCGGGAGCCAGCCACACGGCAGGCGGTGTGCCGCCGCCCTGGTCGCGGATGTAGACCTCGGCGGTCAGGTCGTTGACCTGGGCACGCTTGAAGCGCGGTGCATTGCGTGTCGCTGAGGTCGGGCGATCGAGTCGCGTCTTCAGCTGCTCGCCCCAGCCCTTGGCCAGGTCGGCCACAGTCCGGTTCAGCGTGGCTGCGGCAACGGATGCGACCGCGCGTGCGCTGAACTTGCCGCGCATCTTCTCCTGCGCCTCCTTCAAGCCGGTAACGGAGACGGTCATGCGCATGCTGCCTCCCCCATCAGATCCCGCTGCGACTGCTCATCCCGCTCGATCCCGAGCACCGTGACCGCAACACCCAGCGCCGGCCATGCGTGGCTGCTTACGCCGTACAGCGGCCCCGGCTTGGCCTTCGTGCCCACCTGCGGTGTCGCGCCTCCGCCGGTGGCTGGGAACAGGTCCAGCAGCCCGCGGCGGATCTCGCTGTCGTTGGCCTTGGCCGACTTGCACACGTGCAGCTTCACGGTGCGGCGGTAGACCAGGCGCACGGCCTCGGGTGTGTTCCAGGCCTGCTGGAAGCGGCCGATCCACACGCAGGTCTCGAACACCTCGCGGCCGACGGCCATGCCGTAGCTGGCGATCATCTCGATGGCGAGCACCTGAGCTTCGAGGCATCCGACTGCGCATTGCACCTTGCGCAGCATGTCGTCGTTCGGTAGCACGCCGGATTCGAGGACGCGCGCGCCGTCGAATCGCACGAAGCCGGACTGCGTGGTGCCGGGGTCGATCGCGAGGATGGCGCTCACGCCAGCCACCCCAGCGCCTTCGCCAGCGCCACCAGTAGGCCGACCATGACGACCGCCGACAGCGGCAGCGCGATGAAGACGTAGACGGCGCAGGCTGGGTCGATGTGGATGTTGCGGCGGTTCATGCGACTCTCCGCAGCGTGTCGCCGGTGCGCGTGAACCTCGCGTGCACCAGCTTCGAGGCGATGCTGGCCAGCGACTTGCCACGGCCGGCGATGGTGATGGACTCGCCGATCTGCAGCAGGCGGATGGCGTGGGTGGTGTTGCGCGGGGCGGGTGCGGTGGTAGGCGTCGTCATTCCGGGTCTCCGTGCTGGCGCAGTTCCGGGTAGGTCCTGCGGCCGGCGATGGTGATGAAGTCGAGTTGCGCCTTGCTCATTGCCTCGCCGCTCGTCTGGCGATCGAGCAGGCGCTGTACGACCTCGCGCGCCACCGGTTGCTTGCCGCCCTGGGCGTACCGGCGTGAGGGTTGGGGCTCGCGCTTGTAGGCCTCGTAGCAGCGCCGGCAGCGAGCGCCGAACGCGCTCATCTCGCTGTGCGATGCCGGACCCTGGCAGCGCATGCAGGCGTGCTCCTTCGGGTCGTCGCCGGCGTCACTCATGGCCTCGGCGGTGCGGCGGCGGATGTCGGCGACGGTCACGATGCGGCTCCCTTGCGGGCAAGGCGCGCGGCGCGCTGCTGCTCGACCTCGCGGGCTCGCTCGGCCTGCTCGGCCAGCCATGCGGCAGCAGGGTTGGACGGAGCCGGTGGAGCGGCTGGTGCAGGCGGTGCGAGCGCAATCGACGCGGCCTCGGCGCGCCGCGCCGGCAGCACCGTGAGCACCCACGCCCAGCCCTTGCCCTTGGCCACGGCCTCGGCTGCGATGCCAGCGAACTCGGCCGGTGTGGCGCCCTGCTCCAGCAGCGCCAGCAAGCGGGGGTCGCCGGGGTTCGTGCCCTGCAGCCCGGCCTGGCGCATGACGCGGCAGGCGGAGCCGGCAGGCGTCGGGGCGTGGCCGTTGGCCTCCGGGGGGTCGGGCTCCTGGGCTGGTGCTGGCGTCGGCGCGCGCGCAACGGTGGTGGCAGTAGCTGCGCGCTCTTGTTTTTCTGTCCTTCCTGTCCTTCCTGTCTCTCCTGTCCCTGTCAAAGCCATCTCAGCACCGTCTACACGTGACGTCACAGCGCCGTCTACACGCGTCTCTGCATGCGTCTCGCGCTGAGACGCGCCAGCGTCTCGCAGCAGCGTCTCCAGCTTCTCGAGGCTCGCATTGCGCGGTGGAGTGACGCCGAGCGCGCGTAGCTGCTCAGACAGCTCCTTTACCCTCTTGCGCCAGCGCTCCTGCCTGGTCTCTTGGTTGTCCTTCTTCTCGCGAAATTCCTCGCGGCGCTCCCAGGCCTCGATGGCCAGCGTGGCCAGCACAGGGTGGTGATAGCGGCCGTCGCTGCAGAGGATCCATCCATGCATCGCGCGGGCGCGCACCTTCTTCCAGGCCTTCGCGCGCGACAAGTGCTCGAGCATTTCCTCGTCTTCAGGCAGCGTGCCGGCCGGTTTCTCCGACCAGGCCGCGCACCAGAGCGCGAAGGCGGCTTTGAATTCGTCGCCGGTGGACTTCACGAACAGCGTCGACTGCAGCACGCGGTGGTGCAGCATCGGCATGAAGCCGTAGCCGTTGAGGTCGACCTCGGCCGGCACCAGAGGGTCAGGCAACTGCTGGTCGCTCATGCTGCGCTGACCTCGGCGAAGAGTGGTGCGTCGCCAGCAATCCGGTCCTGCGCCATCGGCAGGTTGCGCCGGTCCAGATCGATCAGCACAGCGCTGCGGTGCATCGCATCGGCCACCAGGCCGACGGTGCCGCTGCCGCCGAACGGGTCGAGCACGGCGTCACCTTCGCGCGTGCCGGCGGTAATGCAGCGCTGTGCCAGCTCGCGCGGGAAGGTCGCGAAGTGCGCGCCTTTGAAGGGCTCCGTGGGGAAGTGCCAGACGCTGCGCGGGTTGCGCGTCGACCGGACGTCGGCCAGCGCCTCGCCCATGCTGGCGTTGTTCTTCACGCCCTTGCGGTTGAGGTTAGCCTTCGTTCGATGCGCACCGTCGGTCGCCGAGTCGCCCGTGAGCGTGCCGTACTTGCAGACCCGGCCCTCGGCTGGATTGCCGGGCGGGCCCTGCCGGCGGCCCACATTCGCGTGCGCCACCGCAATGTGCTCGGTGCCGCGCTCGGTGGCCCAGCCGTCCGGCGTGCGATAACGCGGCTTTGGCGCGGCGTCATAGCCGTGGCCGAAGCCCGGCCGCTTCGCGCCGGAGTACTCCATCGGCCGGCGCGCGTGGGCTCCACCGCTGACTGGCTCCTGCATGTCGTCGAAGGCCCAGAAGTACTGCTCCGACTTCGACAGCAGGAAGATGTGCTCGTGGCTCTTGGTGCACCGATCGCGCGCGCTCTCGGGCATCGGATTGGCCTTCGACCAGATGATTTCCTGGCGCAGCCACCAGCCATCGGCCTGAAGCGCGAACGCGACGCGCCAGGGCTGGCCGATCAGGTCTTTCGGCTTCAGCCCTGGGGTGCGACCGAGATTGCCCGTGCCGCTGTCCCGGATCTGCGCTGCCTTCACCTGGTTGGCGCTGATGGCGGACACGTTGGGCGCGTGCTTCCCCGCGTGCTCGCGCGACTGCGCGCCCCACGAGCCGGCGTAGCTGTCGCCGAGGTTCAGGAACAGCGTGCCGTCATCGCGCAGCACGCGGCGCACGCGGCGGAAGACGTCGACCATGGTGGCCACCCACTCGTCCACCGTGGGCTCGCTGCCGATCTCCAGCGCCTTCAGCGGGTCGTCATCGGGCAGGTAGGACCGCAGCCCCCAATAGGGCGGGCTGGTGACGCAGCACTGCACCGAGCCTTCGGGCAGCGTGTCGAGCACCTGGCGGCAGTCGCCGTGAAGGATGCGCACGCTCATGCCGCCGAGCCCTCCCCACGCAGTCGCCGCCACTGCGCCGAAAAGCTCTCTCCATCCTCGGCCAGGCTCTTCGGATCGACATGGAACCGCGTATCCACAGGCGTCGGCGCCCGGGTGATCTTCACGTCAGGCGGCACGATCACTTCTCCTGTTGCCTTCACCACAGGCGCAGGCGCGGCCACGGTGATCAGCTTGGTGTTCTCCTGCCAGCCGGTGAGCTTGCGCGGCGGCTTTGCGGGCTTGCGTTCTGCCGGTGGCGGCGGTGGCGCGATGACGGCCAGGGCTGCGGCGACGGCGGGTGCGTCGGCTTCGACCATGGCGGCGAGCGCCGGCAGTGCGACAGGATCCGCAGCGTCCGCCGCCGGTCCTTGTTCTGCGGCCCAGCTTTCGGCCCGCTCAGCCGTCGCGAAGTACCGCAGCGAGCCGTACTTGCTGTACTGCGAGCGCACCGCGACGAGCTTGCCGGTCTGCGCCAGGCGGTTGAGCCGGGCGGCAGCGGTCGAGGTGTTGGCCTTGAGTCCGTGGGATGCGGCCACGGCCACGACATCGGCGGCGGTGATGCCGCCTGATCGGCTGGCCAGCTGCAGCACCTCCAGGGTCACGACGCCCGCTTCACGTCCCCGCCCGCGCGGCAGGGATGGCCTGGGCGTGCTGGGCGGTTCGGGCGCCGCAGCAGCCTCGTGCGCCGCTTGCTCGAACGCGACGATGAACCGGTCGGCCGCCTCTCGCAGGCGCAGCGCAGCGGTGTGGAGCACGTGAAGGGCTGCAGTCGCCATGGTCAGATCTCCCCACCCTCACTGTCGGCATCCAAAGCGCGCGGCAAGGGCTGCGCGACGTCCTCGAACAGCGGGAACGCGCCCTCGGGCGTGCGGCATGTCAGGACGAACCAGTCGGCCCCTGGCAGTTCGACGCCCCGATACACCACGCACCGGCCGCGCTTCGGGCAGCACTCGCCGTAGCACGCCGCAACCTGTCGGGCGCGCTGGTTGCTCGCCGGGGTCGGCTCGGGCACAAGCTGGGCCGCTGCATGGGCGTTTGCAGCAGGCATTGCCGGTGATGTGGGTGTGGGCATGGTGGTTTGTCCGGGCCGCGATTCAGCGGCGCTTGGCGGCCTTCTGCGGCGCTGGAACCTGGTCGACGATCTCGACCTGCGGATTGACGAACTCCAGCGTCAGGTGTGTGACCGCGTGACCGGCCGGCTTTTCCGCCCGCCGGCCTGCCCTGAGGTCATTGATGGTGGTGACGTCGAACGCCAGCGGCTCGCTGGCGATGCTGACGGTGGCAAGCCCTTCCAGCTCGCTGCCGTCCTCGAGGAACACGCGACCAGGCGACCTGCGCGGTCCACGCTTGCGTGGCGTGCCCTTCTTCGTCAGCAACGGCTTCGGGGGCAGGAACAGGAGCTTCACGCTGCCGCCCTTCCCTCGCGCTGAAGCTCCGCAAGCCGTGCCTGCAGCTGCGCCACCTCGGCCGCAGGCATTCGAGCCCGCGCCAAGTCGTAGCCGAGCCGGTGCGCCATCCATCGCAACGGCTCTACGCTTCTGGTTGCCATCATGAACAGCACCATGCGGATGGCCCACTGCTCGGTCAGGCGCCGCATGAAGCGCGAGAAGTAGCCCTGCGAGACCTGGACGAATTCGGCGATCTCACGATCGTCCAATCCACTGTCACGCGCGGCCTCGGAGAGGACCTGCGAAAGCGTCTTCTGCTTCACGCCGCCGCCCTCCGCTGCTCGATCACTTGCTCCATCGCGGTCAACTCCGCGTCCTTCAGCTGCCACTGCCGCACGCCGCGCCAGCCGGTGAAGGTCTCGAAGGAACGAATGCAGCGCTGAGGTAGGTCCATCGGGGACTTGCTGTCCGGCTTGAAGCAGCGGGACGCGTGCGGCGCGTGCATGCCGGCGTGGTTCGCGAACAGCGTGCGGCGCGCGGTCTCATTCATGCCGACGTAGTGGCGCTGGTTCAGCCAACACCACACCACAGCCTCGCGATAGCTCCTCCACTTCGCGACTTCGGATTCCGGCACCCATTGGGCCGGCCCGAGGTCTTTCAGAAGTGGCATTTCACGTTGAATGGGCGCGGAATCGAAAGATTCAATCGCCGGACCAGGTTGCCGTACACGTAGAACGGCCTCGAAAGTTGATGCATGCATATCCCGACTCCCATCGAAGTGCGTGCGGTTGAGGAACAGATGTTTTTGGCGGCGCGTCCGACCGGTACTACCCGCGCATCGCAGGGAGTCGGCTACGCGGGCAGCCTGGTGGTCAGGCGCGCCGGCAAAGACACGAGGAGGACGAATGGACCCGACGAATCGCGACCTGGCCTGGAGCCAGTCAAAGGTGCGCGCGCTGCTGCGCGACGCAGTGGCGGCGCTGCTGCTGGCGCAACTGGCCAGGCTGGGCGTGAGGCCACGGAAGTGAAGGGGGTGGAACCGGCCGGACTCGACACCGGCTGTGCGGCCCGAATGGGCCTTGCCGCGCTCTGCTGCCTGCGCATACACGGCTTGCTCTCGGCTGGCGCCGGCACGTCCTTCCGTGCTGCGGTTCCGATGAAGAAAGGCCCGGCCAAGCCGCTTGGGCTTGGCCGGGTTGAAAGCCTCGCGCGCGCCAAGGGAGGAATGGCGCGCCGGGTGGGTTTCCGTCACCCGCGGGGCGAGGCTGGAGACAACGGGCGGGCGCCCTGCCCGCGGATGCACACTGGTGATTCCCCAACCACCAGCCCACGAGAGGGCGCCCATGACCATGGAAAACATCGAGAGCAGGGACGGCGAGGTGACGTTGGCCATCTCAGGCACCTATGCGCCGCAGGAACTGCGCGAGCTGTTCCGCCGCTTGAGCCAGGCGCATGCACAGGCGTCGGGCGAGGCGATGAACGGCGAGCCGCTGTACTCGGTGGGCGGCAGTCCGCTGCTGCAGGTCGGCCACGGCGACTCGATCGTCGGCATCGGCGTGCACCTGCCGTTCTTCGGTTGGGCTCAGGCCGCCATCGACATCCCGCGCGCACAGAAGCTGGTCGCCGACCTGCAAGCTGCGATCGTGGCCGCAGCCGGCTCCCGGGGCACCAGGCACTGAGCCGGCACCCTCGGCGCCGATCACGGTCCAGCTCATGGCCGGCGCCGTGGAGCGTTCGACGTAGCGCACCGGCGGCGAGCCGGGCTCGATGGGCACCTCGGTCCAGTGCACGATGCGGTCACCCATGGCCGGGCTCCTGTGCCGCAGCGGAAGTAGCACACCGGACTACCGGCTGCTCAGCCCCGACCCCGATCGACACGCTGCGCAACAGCTGCCTCCGTCGATCACCGATCGCGGTGATGTCCCGGTCGTACAGACAGAGGGCGGACACCTCGGTGCCCAGTTCGGTCTCCAGCGCCTGCAGCCGCGCCTGGATGTCGGCCTCGGCGCGTGCGATGGCGGCACCCACGTCATGCGACATGGCTCACCTCCTCGCGCGCCGATTCGGCGGCCACGCCGGGCCCGATGCGGCCGGCCATTACGCAGCCCTCGCGGGGGTGGGTTCGGGGGTTGACGTGGTGGCGTTACTCACGGCGCCCTCCCCGGCTCGCGCCCCGCTCGGATCGCGCGCGCTCCTGACGGCCGTCCGGCTTGTCGAAGCGGCTGAAGGTCAGGCCCGTGCCGGCCGTTGGGTGGTCGGCCACAACCGGCGACGTCTGTCGCGCCATCGCGGCGCGAGCGTGGTCGTTGAAGGGCCGACCGTTGGGATGCGGCCAGTCTGGATCAGGCGTGCGACCCCAGGTGACGTCCGGCCGCAGGCGTTCGCACGGCCACTCGGCGAACCCTGCGGCCAACTCGATGGCGGGGCAGTGGTTGTCCGGGATTCGGCCCTTCCATCCGATGACGGTAGGAACCTTCACACCGGTCATGCGCGCCACGGCCGTCGGGCCGCCGAGCTGCTTGATGAGGTCGTCTTGCATAGGCGCCTATGCTAGGGCTGCCTAGCGATAGGCGCAAGGGGTGCCTAGTATTTATCCCTGTAGGCTCACCTAACATGAGTCTGAAATCACGCCTCGAACTCGCAATGAGGCGCCGGGGGAACCCCAAGAAGGCCGCATTAGCGAGGGCGGCCAAGGTAAGCAGTGCTTCCGTTGCCGACTGGTTCAACGGCAAGACTCATTCGCTCAAAGCCGACACCGCGCGCCTGGCCGCTGAATTCCTTGGTTGCGACCGCGACTGGCTGGGCTCGGGTACCGGCGCACCGAACTGGACCGACCCAGAGCCAGGCGACGAGGCTCAGCAGGTCGCAGAAGAGACCATGGTCTACGCGGTCGAGAATGCTCCGCCTGCAGAGATGCCGGCAGCGTCCGGGGCTCTCACTGCGCTGACGCGCGAGGCAACGAGCCTGGCCCTGCTCTTCGACGGGCTGCCGGAGACGTTTCTCGACGGGTCGACGAAGCGCGAGTTCTTCGTTCGGCTGGTGGGGCTGATCCAGGAGCGTCCGCACCTTCAGGCCAGTGCAGCGCCGGTGCCAGCACCTGAACCCAGCGCCGCGCCGACGGGAGATCCTGGAAAGCGGCGCGGAGCAACCCATGCTCGCTGAGTTGGCGGCAGTGCTTGGCGGCCCACTGAATGCGGGCGCCTGGCACCAGCAGCGCGCCTGGCACGGGGCCGGCATCGTGCGCGGACGCACCGCGCAGCCCGGCGGCGACTTCGCCGGCGCCATTGGCGGTGAGCAGCACAGGCCAGTCCAGCACCTGAACGAAGCCAGCGAGTCGGTGCAATTGGACCCAGGCCGCCGTGCGTGCATTGAGCGCGGCGAGCACGTGGTTGCACACCATGCCGCGCGCCTCGATGATGGCCACGCCATGTTCGTGGCGCGCGGTTGCGGCAGCGGTTGTGCCCAGAGCCCAGCGTTCTATTTCCATGATCCCTCCCCTTCGTTGGTTGCGGATGTGGCTCATGGTTGCAGTAGGGTCGCTCACGAGTTGAGCCAGGGCGCAGCGCTCGCCATTCAACCAAGGTAGGGAAATCTGAATGAAGACCATTACCGTGATGTTCTTGGCTGCGCTGGCCACCGGCTCCCTGATGGGTTGCGCGTCACGGCGGGTTAATCCGGCGGCCGAAATGGGCTTCCAGACCGTGACGGCGCAGCTCGAGGAGTCGAAGCTGCCGGCCGTTGGGGTGGTCGGAACAGCGACCGTCGGCTCGTCCATGGTCAGCTCCGCGCGCCTGTCGGTCATCGACGCGGTGCAGTTGCCGAACGGCCTCAGGATCGCCGAAACCTACGTCCCAGACCCAACGGTTTGGCGATACGAGATCAACATCCCGCCCGGCACTTACAAGGCCAACTTGAGAGATCGCTTCGGTGCGACCTATTTCAACTTCGGCCGCCAATCGGTTGCATGGGTGACCGGCGGCAAGGTGTCGCACTCCGAGGCGGTGGTCGCGAACCTGAAGTTTCACCGGTCGGGCGGAGGGCCGATCCTCGAATGGGCCGTGCCGGGATCAGGAGAGGTCACCCGGGTAGAACTGCATGCGGATGGGATCGTCCGCGCCCCGGTGCAGGAGTCGGCGACTGCCGGGTTCAAACGCGAGTTGATCTACACGGGGCGTACGGGCAACGCGGTCAGCATCCTCTACCGCGAGTTCCTGAACGACATGGCGCGGCCCGCGTTCTCGCAGCAGCTGCAATACGACGTGGGCACGGATCCAGTCATCGGCTACAAGGGCGCCCGGTTCGAGGTGCTGAAGGCCGACAACACGGGCATCACCTATCGCGTGCTGTCGCAGATGGATTGACCGATGCGCCTCGATGTCGCTGCGGCGGTACTGCTGCTCGCCTTGAGCGCACTCGCCAGCGCGCGCTCCCCAACCATCCGCGCCGAGTTCATGCGCCAGCAGCCCTGCCCCAGCACCGGTGCCACGCGCGGCCCGTGTCCAGGCTGGCAGGTCGATCACATCGAGGCGCTGGTGTGCGGCGGCCGCGATGAGTTGGGCAACCTGCAGTGGCTGCCTGTCCAGCAGCACAAAGAGAAGACGCGCGCGGAGGTCAAGCTCTGCCGCGCACGATGAGCGCGCCCGGCGCTTCCGGGCAGTACCAAGGGAGGCGCCGACATGGCCGTCTACGTGATCTCTTACGACCTGAACAGGCCGGGTCAGAACTACAACGACCTGTTTGAGGCCATCAAGAACGTTGGCAGCGACTGGTGGCACTGCCTCACGTCAACCTGGCTCGTCGTGAGCAACAAGTCGGCCTACCAGATCGCACAGGCCATCGGCGCCCACATGGACACCAATGACAAGCTACTGGTCAATCCGGTCGTGAACGGGAGCGCTTGGGCCGGCTTCGGCGGAGACTGCGAGTCCTGGCTGCAGCGCAATCTCTAGATTCGCCGGGAGCCCTTCGACCGTCGTGGCGGCCGGCAGTCTGAATGGCATGCCGCGCACCGCCACCACGGTGCCAGCGGGCAGCGTGAGCTGCTGTAGAACCTGATCCATCTCTGACCTCCAGCCGCCCACCGGGGCGGCTTTTTCGTGCCCGGGATGGGCGCGTAGTGCAAGTGTCGCACTTTTGCTAGGCACACCTATTGACAGTGTCGCTAGGCACCCCTAGCATTCTCTCCAACACGACGCACGGAGAGACTGAATGCAGGCCGCCCTCGCCACCCGAGCCCCAGTCGCCCGCCTCGACCGCGACCTCGGCCCCTACCTCGCCCACCCCCTCGACCCCCGCACCGACGACTTCGACGAGGTCTACACCCGCGACCGCGCCCTCGATCAGGCGACCGACGAATGCGACGCCACGCCTGCGCAGTTCGCCGACTGGCTGGCCAAGGTCACCGACGTCCTCCCGCGCCGCGCCGGCTACGAGCCGCAGAACATCCAGCGCCTCGAACGCCGGTTCGCCGCCGGTGACGACCTGCAGCCCTGGGAGCTGGCCGCGCTGATGATCGCCGGCCGCGCGCAGCACGTGATGCGCGCGCGTCAGCTGCTGCTGGAGCTGTACCGCGAGGCGCACGGTGAGCAGATCCTGCAGCGCGCCCGGCAGCTGGTCGAGCAGTCCGGCGGCGATCCGGAAGCGGTGGCGCTGTGATGGCTGGCCAGCGCACGCCCACACCCGGCCGCGTCGTCGGCGCACCCAGCTGCGCGCGCTTCGCTGTCGTCGTCGACCCCGGGACGCTGATGGAGCGGGTCGACGTCTACGCCAGCACCGCGAAGAGTGCCTACGAATGGGCTGCCGATCTCCGCGACGACGGCCTGCAGGTCGACGTCATGCGCATCACGCCCAGCGGCGAACTGACCACGGAGTTCTGACGATGTTCGGCACCATCGAAAGCGCCGTCGCCCTGGCCGCGACGATCCACCAGGCGACAGCGCCGCGGTTCCTGCTGAACCCGGCCATCGTCAGCATCCGCCGCCGGCTCGAGCGATGCGAGTTGGACCATCTTCGCGAGCACGTCGCCGAGCAGGCCGAGCGCATCGGGCAGCTGGAGCGCGAACTGCGCTGGGCCGAGCAGAGCGCGGAGATGTGGCAGCACACAGCCGAGGCGGCGCAGGAGTATCTCGACGACGGCGTGCGCATCGGTATCACGGTCGACGGCGCGGTCGGCATCGTGGTCGACGACGCGGTTTGGAGCCCGTCGTGAGCACGTGGCCCGCTCCGCAGCCCATCGAGTCGGCCGCCGGCCGCTCCGATTTCGCGCCATTGGTCGAGCACAGCCGCTTCCCGGTCTCGGTGCTCGACGACAGCTGCGCCACTGAGGGCGCCGCGCACGAGCCGATCAGCTACGAGGACGGCATCGCCGAGATGGAGGCCGACCCGCTGGTGCTGGTCGCGACCATCGTCGGCGCGGTGCTGGGCTACCTGCTGTCGACGCTCTTTCCCAACGGATTCCAGGCGCTGCCCTGACGTTCAACCAAGGAACCCACATGCTGAGCTTCAACGAAGAAGACCTGAAGGCCGCCGTCGTCCAGAAGGCTGCGGACGAATTCATCCAAGGCGCCGACGACCTCGACGGCTTGGTGGCCAAGGAAGTGAAGCGTCGCCTCGACGCGATCTTCGTCGAGCGCGCCGAGAAGCAGATCGCCGACGCCATCGACGAGGCGGTGCGTGACGGCTTCAACCGCGAGTACCAGCGCGTCACGGCGTGGGGCGAGCCCAGCGGACCGAAGACGTCTATCCGCGCCGAGCTCGAAAAGACCGTCGGCGCCTACTGGAGCCAGAGCGTCGACAAGCGGACCGGCGCGGCCTCCACATCCGACTACAACTCGGTGACCCGTGCCGAGTACCTGATGACGCAGATCTGCGCCAAGGACTTCACCGAGGGCATGAAGCAGTCCGTCGCCAACGTGACTGGCGCCCTCAAGGATGGCCTGCGAGTGCAGCTCGCCGCGCAGATGGAGTCGATGCTGTCGAACCTCTTCCACGTCAAGAGCCTGGCGGACCAGGGCAAGGTCGAGAAGCCGTGGTGAACCGCCGCAATCCCAGCCCCGCCGCGCGCCGCATCGTCATCGGCGCCCTGCACGGCATGCCGCGGATCCACGCCTCAATGGCGGACGCGTTCCCGGACGAGCGCTTTCGCGCCGTCGAGCACCACCACGCGCCGGGCCTGCTGGCCATCCTCACCCGCGCACTTCGCGCGGTACTCACGAAGGGATCGAAGTGACCACCGAAACGAAAGAGCGGCCCACCGAGGTCGCGTCCGAAGTCGTCGACCGCGCTGAAGTCCGCGACGGGAAGGCGATCGTCCGTTACGACCGCACGGCGGCGGCGCTGGCCGAGCTGAAGGCCCGCTACGCCGGCGCGAAGTTCGACTGCACCACCACGGCAGGCGATAAGGCCGCTCGCGCCGCGCGGCAGGAGCTGGTGCAATTGCGCACATCCCTGGACCGCAAGCGCCAGGAATTCAAGGCCCCTGCCCTGGCGTTCGGCAAGGCGATCGACTCCGAGGCCAAGCGGCTGACGGCCGAGATCGAGGCGCTGGAACTGCCGATCGACGCGCAGATCAAGGCCGACGAGGCGCGCCGCGAGCGCGAGCGCCAGGCGAAGGCCGAGGCCGAGGCGGTCCGCCTTGCCGCCATCCAGGACCGCCTGGAGGGCATCCGCGAGGGCCTGCAGGACGCCATGATGGCGAAGACCGCCGCCGACGTGCAGCGTGAGATCGACCACCGCATCCAGAACTTCGGCCAGCCGAAGCGCGAACAGTTCGAGGAGTTCTACGACCAGGCTGTCGCCTTGTGGGAGCAGACCCTGGCCGGTATGCGCCGCGTGCTCGTGCAGCGCCAGGAGCAGGAGGTCGAAGCGGCCCGCGTCGCGGCCGAGCGCGCGGAACTGGAGCGCCTGCGCGCCGAGGCCGCCGCCCGCGAGCAGGCCGAGCGCGAGCGCATCGCCGCTGAGCAGCGCGCCGAGGCCGAGAAGCTGGCCAAGGCCCGGGCTGAGATCGAGGCCCGCGAGCGCGCCTTGCGCGAGGAGCAGGCCCGACTGGATGCTGTCGCCGCTGCGGAGCGCAAGCGTCTCGACGACGAGGCTGCTGCCCGCCGGGCTGAGGCCGATCGCCAGGCACGTGCGGCTCGCGAGGCCGAGGAACAGCGCCTGGCCGCCGAGCGCGCCGAGCTGCAGCGCCAGCAGGCCGAGGAAGCCGCCCGGATAGCCGCCCAGCGCGCAGAAGCGGAGCGGGCCGAGGCTGAGGCTGCCGCGACCCGCCGGCGCGAGCAGGAAGCCGCGGAGGCGGCCGAGCGTCAGGTGCGCGACGCGGCGCCGCTGCTGCTGAAGTCGATGCAGGCCATCGTCGCCACGTTCGACGCGCTGCCCGAGGCGACGCGCGACGCGCTGGACAGGCTGCTGGCGCTGGCCATCGTCAATGGCCGCATGGCCATCGCTGTCGCGACCGAGAAGGACGGCGCGCCGCTCGAAGGCGGCCCGTTCGCCGACGAAGACATCCCCTACTGATTCCCCACCACGCCGGCCTTGTCTCGGCATCCCAGGAGAACCACCCCATGACCACCGCCACCGAAGCCGTCGATCGCGCCACGGGCGAGATCACGACCACCACGCACGCCGAGGCACAAGCACTGCCCAACGGCCAGGCTGAGCTGCAGCGCCTGCTGGAACGACAGCCCTTCAGCGTGCGCGACATGCTGACCCACGACACGCTCGACAAGGTGATGCGGCTTGCCGAGGTGATGGCCTCCAGCCGCATCACCGTCCCGAAGCACCTGCAGGGCAACGTCGGCGACTGCGCTGCCATCATCGGCCAGGCCATGCGCTGGGGCATGGACCACAACGCGGTGGCGCAGAAGACGCACCTGGTGAACGGCGCGCTCGGCTACGAGGCGCAACTCATCATCGCGGCACTGAACAACTCGCCGCTGCTGGCGACCCGGCTGGACTTCGAGTGGTTCGGCGACTGGACCAGCGTCAACGGGAAGGAAGACCGCAGCGCCGATCGCGGCGTGCGCGTGTTCGCCACCCTTCGCGGCGAGCGCGAACCGCGCGTGCTGGAGGTCAGCATGGCCCAGGTCGGGCCGGTGCGCAATTCGCCGAACTGGGTAGCCGACCCGCGCCAGCAGATTGCCTACCTGGCCGCGAAGCGCTGGGGCCGCCTGCACGCGCCAGACGTGATCCTCGGCGTCTACACGCCCGACGAGATCGAGGAGATGGTGCCGGCCAGCGCCGCCGGCCCGCACGCGCTGCCGCGCAATGCGCCGCCTGCCACCGTGGCCAAGGCCGCCGCGGAACAGACCCGCCCGGAGCGCACGCCCGCGCACGTCAAGATCATCGAGACGCTGGAGCACACCGCCTTCAAGGAAGGCACCGAGGGCTTCCGCGTGGCCTGGGAGGCGCTGTCGAAGGGCGACCGGGCCGCCATCGGCATCGAAGAGCGCGACCGCATCAAGGCCATCGGCGCCGAGACGGACGAGCGAGTCGCCAAGGGTGTCGCGCCGTGACCATCGAGCAGCGGACCGCCGAGTGGTTCGCCGCCAGGGCCGGCCGGATCACGGCCAGCCGGTTCGGCGACGTGATCTCGCGCACGCGCACCGGCCAGCCGACGTCGGAGCGCAAGCGCTATCTCGCCGAGCTGGTCTTCGAGCGCACGGCGCAGGCTGCCCGGCACGAGATCAGCAGCCGGTCGCTGACGTGGGGTCAGGAGGTCGAGCCGTTCCAGAAGGAGGCCTTCGAGCTGGAGACCGGCCTGGTCGTGATGCCCGGCGGCTTCCACGTGCACCCGCGGTACCCGTTCATCGCGGCGAGCCCGGACGGCCTGATCGGCGCCGATGGCGGCCTGGAAATGAAATCGCCGCACTCGGAGGCGGTGCATGTGCAGACGCTGCTCGAAGGCATGCCGCTGGAGCACATGCCCCAGGTCCAGGGCGGCATGGCCTGCACCGGCCGGAGCTACTGGTACTTCAGCAGCTACGACCCACGCCAGGCGCCACACCTGCGCCTCTACGTCCAGCGCATCCCCCGGGATGACGCGTACATCGCGCGCTTGATCGCCGAGCTGCAGGCCTTCGAGGCCGAGGTGGCCGAGGCCGTCGCGCGCCTGGAAAGGAAAGCAGCATGACCACCGCCCTCCGCGACGCCCTCCAGCTGCGCCGCCCCAACGTGATGCGCCAGCGCCGCGCCGAGGCCCTGGCCAGGCGCCCGGCCGGCCAGGAGCGCCAGTGCGCTGCCTGCACGTTCAAGCGCGGCGTTCTCGCGGCCGTCATGGACAGCGTCCGCGCCGACGCCGACCCGGCGGACCTCGCCAACACCGCGCCCGGGCGGGCGCACTGATCAACACGGGGCGGCCGCGCGCGCGGTGAAGGCGGCTCTCTACCTCCTGAGCACAACGGACGCCCATAGCCCGGATTGCTTCCGGGCCGCCCCACCCTCATCCACCGCGGCCCGGCCGCACCACCTGGAGATCCAATGATCCGCTTCGACCTCCCGCCCGGCACCCGGGCCAAGCTCACCAAGGTCACGCCGCGCAAGGAACAGCATGGCCCTGACCTGAAGCAGGCCGTGTCGCTGCGCCTGCGCCTCGAAGGCCCGGGCGAACTGCTCGACATGCTGGCGCCGGGTCTGCGCGACGCCTCCCTGCGCGTGCCGCCGCGCGACGACACGCAGGAGATGATCGAAGGCGTGCCGCAGATCCCGACGATGCTGCGCGTGCAGGGTGTTGACCAGGTGCGCAAGCTGCCGGAGCTGAAGCTAACCGGCTACACGCTGACCATCGACCACGGCATCGACGAATCGTCGGCCCTGGAGCTCTACACCTGCCACATCGACAAGGTGACGGCCGAGGCCAAGCAGGGCGGCGGCAGCGTCATCGAGTGGTCGGTCGGCTCGAACCGTGAGATCACGAAGGAACTGGTCGGCGAGCTGTGCGACCTTGAAGGCACCGAGATCGAGTTCAGCCAGGTCGGGCCGGTGCCGGGTGAAGTCATCGACGGCACCACCGAAGCCTTCGAGCGCGATCACCCTCTGTTCGACCAGGTCGGCGAAGACGACGACGGCCCAGGTGATGGCGACGACACCGGCCACGGCTTCGACCAGGACGCGGACAGCGAGTCCGCGGTGGCCGAAGACGACACGCCACCGGTCACGCGTGGGCGGCGCGGGCGCAAGGCGAAGACCGCCGACGCCACGGACGAGTGGGTGGAGCGCAACCGGGCCGCGGCAGCCGGGGCGCACTGACATGGGCGCCGCACCTGCTCGCTGCATCAAGGGCGCAGCGATGACCGCCGCCGACCGCGCCATGTGGCGCAATGCCGCTCACTTCTGGCGGCAGCAGGAGAAGGCGCGGCGCCGCGAGGGCCGGTGGCGTGCGGCTGCGGCTGCGGCCCGCGAGGCTGAGGCGGCCGAGGCGAAGGCGGCCGAGTGCGATCGGCAGATTGCGGCCGCACTCGATGCGGCAGCCCACTCGACGGCCGACTGACGCTCGCATCGGGAGCAAGCAATGACCACCGACAAAGCACAGCCAGCACCAGCAGTGCCGAGCCTTCGTGAAGCGCTGGAGGCAGCCGTGGAGTACATGGCGGCAAATCCACCAGCCAACGGCTACGGAATGCTCGATCGAACCACTGACCGCGAACGGCTGGAAGTGCTTGAAATGGCCCGCGCCGCCCTCTCCGCATCCCCTCCAGTAGTAGAGCCGGTAGAGCCGATCGATCAAGTGCAGGAGCTGATGCGGCTGGCAGACGAGTACAACCGCATCACGGGCTCATTCATGGATGAACACGGGGAATTTCTCCGCCGCCGTTCCGCCCTCGAAACCGCCATCCGCGCCGCTCTCGCCCCTCCTGCTGCTACAGCAATGTGTGTGCAGAAAGTCATCGCCTGGGTGCTGGTGCTCCAGGACGGCACCGTGTCTGGCGAAATCATCTTCGACCACATGATCGAGGAGGTGCGCAAGAAGTCAGGCGCGTGGAAGCCGCTGGTGATCGCATCCCCCGCAGCATCAACCGCAGCCCAAGACCTGGGCGTCTCGGCTCCTTCGTCGCCGCCGGGCTCTCTGTCGCAAGCTCCGACGATCCCTGACGCGCACTTCCACGGCCCGATCGCTTCCTCAGAGTACCCGTGCATTGCGCGAGGCGGCGTGTGCATGCGCCCGCATGACTGCGACGAATTCGGAATGTGCGGCATTGCCGCTGTACGCGCGAAGGAGAAAGGCAATGTCTGAGCCGCTCACCGATGCCTGGATTGATTCGGTCCTGCGCCAGTTCCAAGAGAGCTACGGCTTGAGCCTCTTGGGGCACCCTGACCGGCTTCGTGCATTCGCACGGGACTGGTCAAGCGCACAGGACGCTGCACGCCGCGCGAAGGATGGAAGCCCGAAGGGCCGAGACGCTTGCGGCTCGGGTCCGCAGGACCGACAGCCTGGTCCGCAGGACGCGCCCAAAACAGAGGGCGGGGCACAGGAGGGGGTGCCGGCTGAGGTGCTGACGACGTGCAACTGCCGCTGGCGAGGCGAGAAGCTGGTTCAGCAATGCACGCTGCACGAGGCCTGGAAGGACGCGATCCACGACTGGGCCGGCCGGGCGAAAGCGGCCGAACAACGGCTCCAGGCGCTCGCCACCCACCCCGCACCAGCACAGGAGGCGCCCAAGGCACCGCTCGGCCACGACATGCGCGAACGGATCGCCGAAGCCCATGATGCCTCGCTGGATGACGACCACACCGGATGCCGAGCGATCCTGAAGGAGTGCCTTCGCTTGCTGGACGCCACCCCGCCAGCACAGGAGGCGCCCGAGCCAACCGAAGCTGAGATTGACCTTTGCCGCGAACTGGCTGGCCTGCCCGCAAAGATCGCCCTGCCGTCCGGCGCTGAGTACGACATCAGGCCTGGCATCTATCGCCTCGTGGGGCACCTGATGGTCCGCGCCAAATACGCGCCAGCACCCCAGGAGGCACCACAGGCCGAGACGCCGGCAGCGTGGCAGAGCCGGGTGAACCTGGGCGGCCGATGGACCGAATGGAAGGAGTGCGCACCGCTGGCCGACGATGAACCGCGCGAGCTTGTCAGCGACGGTCGCGTGGCCTATCAATTCCGCCCGCTGTACGCCACCCCACAGGCTCCACAGGAGAGCGCAGGCCGGCACCTCCTTCCGGTCCAGCTTCCAGACGGCCGCATCGTCAAGATGCGCAAGTGCGATCTGATCGGCACTGACCAGATGGCGTTCTGTGACTTCGATGCCCTGCCGCCGCAAGTGCCACAGGAGAGCAAAGGGGTAGTGCCGCTGACCGATCAGGACATCGCGGGCTGGGCGTGCGGAAAGGACGAGTCTCGGTTCACGCTGCGCAATGTGCTTGTGAGTCTGCTGGACGGCGACTTGACGACCGAGGAAGCCCAGCATGAAGTCAGCAACCTGATCCGCGCTGCCCTCGCCGCTACTCGCGCAGAGCCGGCCGAGCCGCTGTTCTACATCTCGGAGCGGCAGATTCCGGCACACCTTGAGGGCAAGGCCTACTACATGCCGTACCGCGTGAAGCCGGAGGGCCTGTTCCAGTTCCCCCTCTACGCAGCCCCACAGGTAGCTCGCGCAGAGCCGGCAGCCCTGCCGTCCGCCGAGCCGACGTCCGAAATGCTCGACGCCTTCCAGCGCGGCTTTCAGGAGCAGCTACGCATCCGCGACAAAGCCCGGTTCAAGCCGAACCCCACGCCGCGCGAGCAGATGAGCGCCGAGAAGGCCGGACTGCTGGCGATGCTGAAGGTAGCTCGCGCAGAGCCCGCAGGCGGGCGGGTGGAGGAGCGGGAGGCGCTGCAAAAGATCATCGCGGCATACGACGCCTATCGCGGCCGCGGCGTAGCGCCAGCGCCCGTGGAATACACGGCTGTGCGCGCTGCGATCGAAGCCGCCCGCGCAGCCCTCACCCAGCCCCCGAAGGAGAACAGCCGTGAGTAACGACACATCCGCAGCAGGCGGTATGGGTGCGTGGTTGCCGATCGAGACGGCGCCGCGCGACGGAACCAACATCATCCTTGGCCGCGCGCCGTGCGAGGACGAAGAGTCCGGCTATGTCGCGGAAGGCTGCTGGCACGAGGAGGACCACGACGGCCCCGACAACATGGGACACGACGCCGGCTTCATGGACAACGAGTTCCGCTACTTCCGTTGCGCGCGCTCGTTTGGTGCGCCGTCTTATCGCAGCGCCGGGGTTCAGCCAACGCACTGGATGCCCCTCCCGCCCGCCCCTGGCGCCACACCGGCTGTGCCAACACCGGATGTGTGCGTCCCGGCAGGAGACACACAGAGCGCTGAGTCGGCTAGCGAGCGCGAGGCTTTCGAGGCGTTCTGCGCTCGGGAGTACGGCCAGCGCTGGCGGCTGGTGATGCGCGGAATGGATGCGATGGTGGCCGCCCGGGACGCCTGGCAAGCCGCTCGCGCCACCCCTTCCGCACCTGCACCTGAGCCGGCGCTTCGTTACTGCATGGCCTGCGGCGAAGGCGTCACGTCGTTCTGCCGCGCTCCGGTGCCGTTCGATTGCAGGATGTTCAAGGCGCGCCCTCGCCCCACTCCAGGCGAGAAGGAGGGGTGATGGCCGACACGGACAACTACTTCAGGATCAAGCGTGACCTGCTGGCGCGCGGCTACATCGGGTGCCACGTCGTGACCACGAAGGCCGGCGAGCTTGTGGCGGTGTGTGACAGCTACGAAGAGGCAAACGAGGCCAGCTACGCCGGCTGCAAGACGCTTGAGGAGGCGGACGACCGCTGGCTTTTCTGCCCCGTCGATGACAATCCGATGGAGGTTGAGTACCTGCGGGCGCTCGACGCAGCAGACGCCGAATACGCAAGCTGGATCGCAGCACTTCGGGAGGGCTGGTGATGCCCGCCATGCGCCAGGCCCGCCGCCTCAAGGCCCACGCGTCCGCCCTCGCCGCGTTCTTCGCGCAGGCCGTCCGCGACTACTTCGCGCCGGCCCGCTGGCTGTGGTCGTTCGAACCTGTGCGCATCGTGGTCCGCGTGGGCCTCATCGCGCTGGCATCGCTGTTCGCTTGCGTGGGTATCGAGGCGGTCCTCGACGGCAAGTACCGCGCTGCGCTGGTGGCCTTGGCGATCGGCCAGGTGCCATGCCTTCTGGGCTACTTGCTGCGCGACAGATCGCACTGCGGCGGGATTGGGCGGGAGGAGTGCTGATGCTCTGGCACACCAGCTTCCGCGCCGAGCCGGCCGCGCGTGAGATTGCCGACCGTCACTACAACCGGCAGGCCGTGGGCGCGGCCCAGTTCGTGCCGCCGGGCGCTTGCATCGTCCTGCGCACTTCCTGCCGGCGCGCCGTCTGGGTGACCCTGGACCAGCGCGCCGAGTTCGTCGACCACGACTGGCCGAATGCATGGCTGAACTGCCTGTTTCGAAACGAGGGGGCGGCCCTGTCGTCGTTGCTGATCCGCCAGGCGGTGGCCGCCACGCTGGCGCGCTGGCCAGTGCCACCGATCAACGGCTTGGTGACGTTCGTCGACCCGGCGAAGGTGCGCCGCAAGCGCGACCCCGGCAGGTGCTACCTGCGGGCAGGCTTCCGCCGCGTCGGGCTCACGAAGGGCGGCCTCGTGGTGCTGCAGCTGCAGCCGCAGGACATGCCGGCGCCGGAGCATGCACGAGGCGCGCAGCGAGCGCTGGAGGAGGTCTGATGCCCATCCGCCCCGAGAACGCCGCCCGCTACCCGAAGGACTGGCCGGCCATCGCCGCGGCGATCCGCGAGCGCGCCGGCTGGCGCTGCGAGTGGGTTGAGCGCGGCCAGCGCTGCACCGCCTGCCAGTACGCGGTCGGGCACTGGGCCAAGGTCGCCAGCGCATTCCGCCGTGGCCTGACGGCGATCGAGGCCGCGCCGCGCTGGGTGTGGGTGCCAGCGCACGGCAACGCCATGCACGATCTCGCCGGCCAGGGTCTGCGGTGGCCGAGCGCTGACCGCTGGACCTTCGCCGAGGCGCGCCAGTTCGCCGCGGAGAGCTACGAGGCGAACCCGGACGAGCCGAAGCCGCTGGTGATCGTGCTGACCGTGATGCACCTGGACCACACGCCAGAGCACGTCGACCCGTCCAACCTACTCGCGGCGTGTCAGCGGCATCACCTGGCCTACGACCACGACCACCACCGAGCGAACGCGCAGGCCACGCGCCGGGCGCGCGCCGGGACGCTGGAGCTGTTCTGATGTGCCGCGCCTGCTACCTGCCACGCGTCTGGCGCCTGCCCCTGGCCAGCGGCGGCCGCGTCTTCATGGAGTTCCACAGCCACCTCGGGCCGTCGTTCTTCCGCGACCGGGCGTGCCGGCGCGAGATCGAGACCTGGTACGAGGTGCCGGAGATCTGGGCCGCGCTGGACTGGTTCACGGGGCGGGGGAAGGTGGCGTGATGGCCGTGCCGCGCCCCTCCGCCCCGCCCTGGGCCGACGTGAAGCTGCGCGTCAGCCACGGCGACATTCCAGAGCCCGGCACCGAGCTGGTCACGCCGACCGGCCGCCGCTACCAGGTCATCGGCGTCCGCGGAAAGACGCTGCGCTGCCTGGTGCTGCCCCCGGATGCCGCGCCGGGCGAACCGGTGTGGCAGTGGACCTGGGACGCGCGGAACAAGCGCCGCGAACCGTGACGGAATCCATGGCCGACCTCCTGCTGTCGCCCGACGAGATCGCCGCGGTGTGTGGCGGCTACGTCCAGCCGGCGAAGCAGTTGCAGGAACTCCACCGGCAGGGCTTCTTCCGTGCCCGTCGGTCCACCGTCACCGGGGCCGTGATCCTCGAGCGGGCACACTACGAAGCCGTCTGCGCCGGCGCCACCAAGCCAGCCAACGACCTGAAAGCTGCCCGACCGAGGGTGAGAGCATGAAGCGTGATCTGCCGCGGCGCGTGTACCTGAAGCACGGCGCCTACTGGTTCGTCGACCTGGCCAGGAAATGGCACCGCCTCTGCGCCGAGAAGGACGGGCTGCCGGCCATGTATCGGGCCCTGGCGGCGCTTTCCGAGCGCGAGGCGACGTCTGACCGCATGCCGGCCGTCATCGGACGCTGGATGGACGAGAAGCGGCCCACCTGGTCAGCCGAGACGGTGCGGAACAAGGAACGCATGGAGATCGTCCTGGCGCGCAAGCTGGCCGAGTTCACGCCGGCGAGCATCACGACGGCCGACTGCGACGAGGTGCTGGGCAGCTTCCGGGCGACGCCGCGCACGCACAACCAGTACCGCGACATGCTGCGCCAGGTGCTGGCCTACGCCGCGCGCAAGGGCCTGCGCGAGGGCTGGAACCCCATCGATGACATTCCGGGCATGAGCACCCCGGGCCGCAAGCGGGTCGTCACCGACGCCGAGCTGGCGGCGCTGAAGCGAGCGGCGCTGGTGCGCGGCGAAGGCGACGACGCCAAGGCCGTGCGCAACGGCAAGGGCCTGGTCAACATGATCGACCTGGCGCTGCTCACCGGCCAGCGCATCAGCGACGTCATCAAGATGCGCTGGCAGGACGTGACGGCCGAGGGCCTGTACGTCGAGCAGGGGAAGCGCCGCAAGGGCCAGCCCGGCAAGCGCCTGCTGATCGAGGTGACTCCGGCGCTGCGGGCAGCCCTCAACCGGTGCGCGCCGCGGGACGCACGCATCGGCTTCATCCTGAAGAACGAGCGCGGCACGGGCTACACCTACGCCGGCATCCGCTCGGCCTGGGTGCGAGCCTGTGCGGCGGCCGGCATCGAAGACCTCAACATCCACGACCTTCGCGGCCGCGCCGGCGTGGACAAGACCGTGGCCCAGGGCATCGAATCCGCGAAGGATCTGCTCGGGCACGACCAGCTTTCGACGACCGAGCACTACGTCGAAGGCAAGCGCGTGAAGCGCGTAAAACCCACCCGCTGAGCTGTCTAACTGCCCTCGGGAAACCCGCGGAAATGCTGGGCCCGGATCAGCGGCCAGAGTTAGACAAATACCACCTAAGTACTTGATTCGCTGGGTAAAGCGCCCTGCCTTCTAAGCAGCAGGTCGGGGGTTCGAGTCCCTCCGGGCAGGCCATGTCGCTGCGGCGCCTTGCAGACACCGGCTTTCCGCCCGTCGGCGTCGCGCGGGACCTGCCGGCGTCAGGCCTGATCGAACCGGTCGCGCGGCGCGTCGGCGCCGGTCCCATGTCCTTCGAATCCCCGTTGCCAGGCATCGTGCTTGCGCGACCAATCGTGCACGCTCTCGCCGGTCGCCTCCGGCATGTTCTCGCGCCGCAAGTACGGATTCGACTGCCAGCTGGCGCCCTGGTTGGCGGCGCGCGCGCCTTCGCGCTCCAGCGCTGTTTCGTCGAGCGGTGCGGCCACGGTTTTAACGCTCACTTCTGGAGCTAGGCTCCGCGGCCGTGGACCCAGGCGAGACCCTGCGCCACGGCGTAGCTGGCGGCGGATTGGTGATCGTTGAACAGGGGCAGCAGCCGCAGCACGCGGTCGTGGGTCTGGCTGCCGCGGCCGCTGCGAATGGACACCGAGGCGGAATAGCGGTCGTCCGCGAGGCGCCGAGTCAACGGAGAGACAAGGAACCTGCCGATTTCAATGGCTTGAATGATGAGTTGCTTTCAGGGCCGGGATGCGTCGCGGCCAAAGGGTGCGTGGGAGGGTGAAGACGCCGGCGGCAGCATGACCGGGCGCGGCGGGAGCAAAACCGGTGCATCGTGGCTCGCGGATCTTGCTGCTGCATTTGCCGCCTGCATTGCAGGTTAGCGGGCGGCGGCCGGTGACGCCCGCGATCGCGTGGGGAAGAATGGCAAATCTGGTTGATT
>DASPNR010000033.1 GCA_035626395.1 Candidatus Limnocylindrales bacterium
ATCCACTGGCACGTCCCCAGCGTCTCGATGCGGCTGCGTTCGATGGAAGGCTGGAAGCTGAAGTCGAAGCTGCCGATGGTCTGACCGGTGGGCAGACCCGAGAGCCGCAGCGAGGTGCGCACACGCCGCTCCTCGCGCCAAGCCAGCTCGGACTCGAGTACCTGGTCGAGAAAGCGGTGCGGCGCCAGCTCGGCTTTGACCGCATCGGCCAGCATCGCCTCGAGTTGCTCGCAGGCGTGGACCATGCCGAGGCGCTCCAGGCGACTGCGCGTGACGTCGATGTCGAGCGAAGGCTGACTGGAGCGGCTCATCGCGCCACCGCCGCCAGCTTGGCGTAAAGATCGACGGACCGCTGCTGCGGCGCCATCGCTGCGATCTCCGCCAGAGCTTTGCCCATGCGGCCGAGCGGTGTCGGTGCGATGACGTCGTCGGTGGACTCCCCCTCGTAGTGCTGCGGGTCCAGCACGATGCGCTCGCGCCCGGCGCGCGGGTGCTGGCAGACGACCTCGCCGTCGAACCAGACCTGCACCAGCCGAGCACAGCCGTGGACGTCGACGCGCCGGCGCACCAACCGGAATGGGACTGAGTAGCGGCGTCCCTCAAAGCACACCGTGCAGTCATCGGCGACTACGCGCGTGACGGCGATGTCGAACGGCTCGGGCAGCAGCGGCACCGGCGTCAGGAATCGTTTCTCGGCCTCCCACGCCTCGGCCACGCTGGTGCCGGTAGCCGGACAGATGCGCCGCTGTGCCTCCAGCGCCGTGCGCTCATCGCTCCATGCCTGAAGCTCCTCCCACGACTCCCAGTCCCGGCTCAGCACTTGGTGCCAGCCGCGTTCGGTTCGGATGCCGCGCTCGACCTTGGCTTTGTGCCGCGGGCTGCGCGGCAGACACGGGTCGATGTGGAAGCGGACGGCGCGAGCGTAGCGGCGGTAGCTCGGATTGAGCTCGCCCCAGGGACCGGCACCGCAGCTGACGGCCGTGCGCTCATTGTCGATGCGCACCGAAGCCGCAACGCCACCGATGCGGCGGAAGGCGCCGTTGTGCACGTCGTGCCAGGCGAGCTGGTCTTTGCGCGGCGACCAGACGGTAACGCCGTAGCGGCTGTGGCTCAGCCGCATGTGAAACTGGTAGGCGTACACCTGCTGCCCGGCGATGCGGACGCGCGGCCACTCGGCCCAGTCGGCCTGCGCCTGCGCGCCCGGCGGCGTCTCGACGCGGCGCCGGGCTCGAATCCGCGGCTTTGGCAGGTTGCGCTTCCAGTACCGCTGCACCGAACGAAGGCTGCCCTGGTAGCCGTGCTCGTTGACCAGGTAGTCGTGGAGCTCGGCCAGGTTGACGGGACCGGCGCCGACCGATTCCACGTACTGCGTGATCGCTTCGGCCACGCCTGCGGCGCGCTGCGGCTGGTCGGCGCGCCGGTCGCTGGCGCCGGCGGCCTGCCGGGCCAGGTGATAGCGGACCGTGCTCTCGGAGACGCCCAGCAGCCGTGCGATC
>DASPNR010000034.1 GCA_035626395.1 Candidatus Limnocylindrales bacterium
CGCGCTGCAGACGATGGTCGAGAAACGACCGCGCTGGGGCTTTTGGAAGTGCTACGACCGGCTGCGCCTTGATGGGCAGCCCTGGAATCACAAGCGCGTGCACCGCGTGTACTGCTCGATGCGGCTGAATATCCCGCGTCGCGCGAAGCGGCGCGTGCCCACGCGGCTTCGTCAGCCGATGGGAGCAGCGGTGATGCTCAACGATGTCTGGGCTCTGGATTTCATGCACGACCGGCTCTACTGCGGACGGGCGTTTCGAACGCTCAACGTCATCGACGAGGCCAATTGCAGATTCCGACTGATCCCGAACACTGATTCCGACTGAAGCCGAACGGTCGTTCCGACCGAAGGCGAACACCGATTCCGAACGAAGCCGAACGGGTATTCCGAGCCAAGCCGAACGGGCTGGGGCGCGGAAAATCACGGCACAGGTGCGTCTGGAGAGGCCGGCGAGACCAGGCAGGAGGTGCCCTCCCAATCCAACCACGAACAGGGAGGGCACCATGCCTGCGCACAGAACCACCATGCGCAAGACACGAGAAATACTTAGGCTCCGCTGGCACCTTGGGCAATCGGTGCGGGCCACATCGCGCAGCTGCGGCGTGGCCGGCAGCACGATCCTGGAGTTGGAGTCGCGCGCCAAGGCGGCTGGCCTGTCCTGGCCGCTGGCCGACGACCTCGATGATGCGGCGCTGGAAGCGCTGCTATACAAGCGCGAGGCGGCGCCGCCCGCACGCGAGCTGCCCGACTTCGCATCCGTCCACCGCGAGCTTCGCCGCAAGGGCGTTACGCTCGAGCTGCTCTGGCTCGAGTACAAGGAGCGCGGCGGCCCGCAGGCCTACAGCTACTCGCGCTTTTGCGAGCTGTACGGCAAGTGGCGTGGGACTCTGGACGTGGTCATGCGCCAGAGCCATCGCGCCGGCGAAAAGCTCTTTGTCGACTGGGCCGGCCAGGCGCTGCCGCTTACCAACGCCCAGACCGGAGAGGTAACCGAGCAGCCGATATTCGTGGCCGCCCTGGGCGCCAGCAACTACACCTACGCCGAGGCAGCCCAGAGCCAGGAGTCGGCGTGCTGGCTGATGGCGCACGTACGCGCCTTTGAGTTTCTCGGCGGCGTTACCGAAGTCGTCGTCCCCGACAACCTAAAGACCGGCGTCACCAAGGCCTGCTTCTACGAGCCCTCGCTCAACAAGGCCTACGTCGAGCTGGCCGAGCACTACGGCACCACGATCCTGCCGACACGCGTAGCCAAGCCCAAAGACAAGCCCAAGGTCGAGAATGCCGTCCAGCAGGTGGAACGCTGGGTGCTGGCCCCGCTTCGCAACCATACGTTCTTCAGCCTGGCCGAGATGAATGCCGCCATCGCCGAGCGCCTCGCGTGGCTCAACGACCGCCCATTCTCGCGCCTGCAGGGCACGCGCAGGTCGCTGTACATGGAGCTTGATCGCCCGGCACTGCGGCCGTTGCCAGCCAAGAGATTCGAGCCTGCCGACTGGAAGGTCGACGTCGGTGTGGGCATCGACCACCACATCGTCTTCGACAAGCACTACTACAGCGTGCCGCACGAGCTGGTGGGCAAGCGCGTCGACGTGCGCGCCGGATTCCTCATCGTCGAGCTGTTCTACAGCTGTCCAGCGACACCCAGTCTCGCGCACTAAGACGACATCCAGATTCGCGCACCTCGGTTGATCCTAAACCCTCGATTTTTCCGCTGTTCGGTTTCCGCTATCGGGTTTTTCTGCGACACCCTCCTTCACGATTGCTGCGTCACGGCGCGTTCCAGGTCCCGGAGCCTGTAGCTGCGTCCTTTGATGTCCAGGACGTGGCTGTTGTGCAGGAGTCGGTCCAGGATTGCGGTTGCCAGCACCTCGTCGCCGGCCAGGATCTCGGGCCATTCCCGAATTCCCTTGTTCGTGGTGATCAGGATGCTGCCGCGCTGGTAGCGGTGGGACACCAGGCGAAAGAACAGGCTGGCCTCCTGGCGCGTCATCGGGTCGAAGCCGACCTCATCGATGACGAGCAGGGAAGAGGACAGGTACTTCTTTCGCCGCAGCCGCGACGGTGACAGCTCGGCATCGCGCCGCAGCGCTGCCATCAGCTCGTCGAGCCGGCAGAAGCTGACACCGAAGCCGCACTCAACGGCGCGCACGGCCAGTGCGATGGCTAGGTGCGTCTTGCCGACGCCCGGAGGTCCCTGGATCAGCAGCGTGCGGTTCTCGCGGATCCACTGGCACGTCCCCAGCGTCTCGATGCGGCTGCGTTCGATGGAAGGCTGGAAGCTGAAGTCGAAGCTGCCGATGGTCTGACCGGTGGGCAGACCCGAGAGCCGCAGCGAGGTGCGCACACGCCGCTCCTCGCGCCAA
>DASPNR010000035.1 GCA_035626395.1 Candidatus Limnocylindrales bacterium
CGGAGCTGTTCGAGTGCCTGCTCGCCTTTCAGCTGCTGCAGGCCCAGTTCGAGGTGCGCCTTCAGCTGCGCGAGCTGCACGTCGCGCTCGCCCTTGACGGCATCCGTGTCGATGATGCGCTGCAGCTCCTGGACCTTCGCCATGGCCGCTTCGACCATCTGCTGTGCCTGGGCGAGCTGCTGCTGGACCTGCGGCGGCAGCACCTGGCCGCCGTCCTTCGCCTGCTTGACGGGCGCCGGCAGCATCGTCTCGAGCCGTTTGGCCATCTCGTCGCCAATCGGCCCGAGGTTCTTCAACTTGATGACGAGGTCGCCGATGAGCGCGAAGACCTCCGGCCGCGCGCCGATGAGCGTGTCGGCGAATGTGCTCGCCTGCTCACGCTCGCTCTCGAAGCTGGGGCCGGTCGAGATCGTCACGTCGTAATCGCCCTCGGTCAGGATGATGGGCTGCTGCGACTCCTCGTCGACGGTGTTCGGATCGTTGATGCGCAGCTGGATCGGCGTGTCGTCCGGCTTGCGCACGTGAATATCGCGCGCCGTGTCGTAGTAGTGGGGAATCAGGTCGTTCAAGACGACGCCGCAGTGCCGGAGCGCGTCCTCGTAGTGGTCGATGAAGTGATACGAGCCCTTTTGCGCGCTCGTCTCGATCTGCCGGAGTGCGACGCCGCTCTTTTCGTTGCGCCGCTGGGCCTGCGTCGGGAGAAACCCGCTACCCATCGCCGACTGGATGGCCCGGCGAGCCGCTTCAGCGCCGACCTCGAGGCCGGCAATCGGCGGCTCGTACGGTTGCCGCGCAGGGAATGACAGCACGGTCCCTGCCGGCACACCCTCGACGGTCGGCTTCACCGTGACGACGGCGACTGGCTCGTGCAGCGACTTCTGGAGGTTCTTCAACTGCGCGGGCGTGAGTTGCCCCTCGTACGCGAAGTACGGGAACTTCGGCGTCATACCTACGAGCTCCGCCTCGCATGAGCGGTAGTAGCAGTAGAGCATGTAGGGATCGCGGGCCAGGCGAATGAGCGACAGAACCTTGCGTTTCGGACCATTCCCTTCGTCGACCCAGATCACTTTGCCGAGGCACGCGACGATCGGGATGTACTCGCCTGGCCAGTCGACCGTTTTGAAGATCTCGAGACCGTTGGTGAGCTTTTGACAGACGTACGGCGCGTCGACCTCACGCTCGCGGATGACGCGACCTTTCTCCGCGCGCCAGTCGGCATCGGTCATCGTGTCGCGCCAGACCGCCTGCGGTTCCCCGTCCTTTGGATGTGTCGGATGCGGCAACAGCACCAGCGTGCGCGGCTTGGACTCGATAGCCCAGGCCTCCGCGACCCACACTTTCTTGTCGTTCAGCCAGAGCGGCCCCGCCTCACTGAAGACGTTGTTGCCCGAGAAGTTCTTGATCGTCGCGCCGCGAAACAGCGGGTTGCGCTTGAAGTCCTCGTGCAGCCAGGCCTCGCGCACGAAGGCGTACCGCTGATCGCTCATGTCCGGACGGAGCGCGTCAGGGTCCGGCGTCACCAGGTCGGGATTAACGATCGGATCGATGCGCAGCTCCTGGTCGAAGCTGCGGGCGGTGGGTTTGTCCACGGTGCGCTGCGCGTACGTGGCGGAGACCCGCAGAAACCCGTACCCACGCTGGACCGCGTTCTCGAATGCGGTGGTGTACGCCATCTGCGCGTGCGACTTGTATTCGATCTGGCGAATCAGGTTCGCGCGCGCGTTGGCGAGGGCGTCGTTGGCGCCGTTGCCGGTCGCCGTGATCCGGATCGCGCGCTTCGACGCGCGGACGTCGTTCACGAGCTGATTGACGTACTGCCCGAGCTCGTCGAGCGAGAGCACCGGGCGCTTCGCCTCCTCGCGCGCCCGGCGATCCTTCGGATCCCACGGGTCGCCGGCGATGTAGCGCATGTCCTTGGCGCCTTCCTCGCGGATCGGCTGCCACTCGTTATGCGCGTATTCGAAGCGCTCGCGGAGTTCCTTCAGCGCGCCGTCGTCGGTGTCGGCCATGGTCAGACGTGCCGCGTGAAGATGCGATCCTTACACCCGCACCGGAGCCGGATCTCGCCGCCGAGCAGCGGCTCACGCCGAATCGTCGGATCCGGACACGCCGGCGCCTCGCACCGGAACACGAGCGCCAGCGCGCGGCCCTTCAGCAGCTTGCTGGCCTTCTCGATCGCGCGCCATTCGTCGAACGTCCACACCTCGCGGGCGCGGGCGTGCTCTTCGGGGACGTAGAGACCGGCGGCGTTCGGCTTGAAGCCAGCGGTGGGGACCATCAGGCGTGCCCCTGCGGGGCGGGGATGACGGCGACGAGCGCGGCGCCGTGCGGCCAGTCCCGTGCGGCCTCAGCGGCTTCGCGCTGCTGGTCGGCGAGCTCGCGGGCGACGCGGGCGAAGGCGACGCGGGCGCAGAAGTCGTGCACCGTGCGCTCGGTGGGGGTCACGCGCAGCAGAATGCGCGAATGGTTGAGATCGGCGCAACCGATTACACGGTTGAGTCGGGGTCGACGATCGTCTGGATGTGCTGAAAGTAGTCGCGCACCTCTGGCACGAACTGCGACCCAGACCCGTCACCGGCGAGCTCGTAGCGCAAGATGCCGTTCACTTGGCGCTGCCCGCGCGCATCTTCGGTCGGCGGGTGTTGCTCGATCACTCGCCATCGCCGTCCGCCGAGCGCAAATTCGTCGCCAGGCCGCAGTTTGTCGGCCGGCACGCTGTACAGGTTGCCGACGAGAGCGTTCGCCGCTGTTTTGAGGTAGCTGGCGCGCAGTTGTCGCGAGAGCCAGACGAGGCGCGCCATGGCCGGATCCGCCGGCGGGTCCGCTTCGGTCTCTGCCCACTCCCGCGCCAGCGCCGCCAGGCGGGCGTCAATCAGCTGCTCGCGAAAAGCCCGTTCGAGGAACAGCGCGAGCGTCACGTCGTCACGCGTCATCCCCATGGGCTCACCGGCCGATACGGCTCGGGCTCTTCCTCCTCGACCGGCTTCTTCCACGGCGCCCCGAAGTTCACCTCGAGGTACTCCGCGCAGTTCTGGCCGTGCTCATACCAGCCGTCCTTCTTCGGCACCCGCACGGGCTTGTTGTTGACGCTCACCGTGTGCGGCGACCAGACGTAGCCGGCCTCGAACCCGTCGGTAAGGAACCGATCCACGACGACGTTGTCGGCCGAGATGCGCAGCCAGCGATCACTGTTCGACACGAGGAAGGCCTCGCTCCCGTCCGCCGCCCGCTTGCGCATCTGCCCCGCCATGCGCTCGATCATCGCCAGGCGCACGATCGGGGAGTTGCTGTCGGGCACGGACCGCGGGTGGACGCCCTTCTCACGCAGCGTGGCGACCGCCCCCTTCGTGCCGTGACTCGTGTCGGTCGCGCCGGCCGGGTCGCAGCACTCGGCGATCTCGATCGCGCCCGGGAACCAGAGCGCGCGGTAGTGCAGCACCAGATCCATGAACGCGTCGAGATAGAGCGACTGCCCCAGGATGCCGGCGAGGAACCGCGCCTGGCCGAACGCGCTGATCTGTTTGAACACGACGCAGGGATGGTGCTTGCCGAAGTCGAGCGCCATCAGCAGCCGCAGCGTCGCGTCGAACTCCGCCGGGCCCTCGTGCCGCTTCCGCTCGAACGCGCCCTTGTAGACCGGCTCGCCGATGACGTTCAGCCCGCGCTTGCCGAGCACCATTGTGCGGTGCTTCGGGTGCGACGGCGGATAGAGCCGCTCAAGCGTCGGGATGACCTCCGGCGCCAGGTTGTGGGCATTGTCGTGCACGCTCAGGGAGATGTACTTGCGCTGCGGGAGAAAACGATTGTCGGTCGGGAACTCACGGGCGATCCAGTGCGTTTCCTCGACCGCGTTCGGCGAGATGGTGATCTGGTGCGGAAAGCCCTTCTGCGAGAGCCGCGCCGCGAGCTCGAGGTACACGTCGTGCGGCAGCTCCTCGGCCTGGTCGACGTAGACCCGTGACAACGTCAGGCCGCGGAACTTCGCATAGCGCAGCGTCTGATCCTGCGTCTTCAGTCCGCGGATGTAGACGCGCGCCTTGTTCGGGAGCTCGTCGTACTGCTCCTCGGCGTGCCACTTGAGCGCGACGCCGGCCTTCGCGCAGATCGCGCGCCACACCGGTTTCAGGAGTGAATGCGTCGCGTCGTCGGTCCAGCGACACAACATGCCGTGCATGCCGGGGTGATTGAGATAGGCGTTGAGCTCCTTCCAGAGGCAGATGGTCGTCTTGCTGGCGCGGAGCGCGCCCTCGACGTCGAGCTCGCGCGTGGTGTCCTTCAGCGCGACCGACTGCTGGCCGCGCCAGTGCATGCGGCACTCGTCGTCGGCCGGCGGCGGCAGCGTAGCCGCGGCGGCCTTACGCCGGCGTGCCATCTTCGTGCACGTGGACGATCTTCTTGATGACCATCGAGAGGTCCCCGCCCTCGGGCCCGGTGATCGCTTGCGGGGCCTTGCCGTGGGCGCGATCGAGGATCTCCTTCGCGGCGGCGATGCGCGCGCGGTCGTCGGCCTTCGGGTTCTTCATGATCGCGACGAGCGTCTTGATCGCCTCGTCGGAGTGCTTCGCAGCCGCGGCTTTCACGTCGGCGGTCGCTTTATTCGGCGTGCCTTTGCGACGGCCGCCGGTCTTCTGGCCCTTCATGTCTAGATCGCTCTACTTTTGAAAACTGTCGATCGCCTGCTCGATCGGCCGAGCGAGGACGTTCATCGCCGGGTGCAGACAGCGCCGCAGCAAATCTGCACGATCCTCCTCAATGCGGCCCAGGTCGATAACCCACGCAGCGAACGGCTTTTCGCCGGCGTCGATGCGCGCCTGCAGCCGCGTGCCGGTGTCATCACCCTCGAACAACTCCGCGCGCAGCACCAGAATCACAACCGCTCCTTGGGAATGACTTTCAGCGTCCGCGAGCTGGCCGCGCGCTGGTACGACCGCTGATAGACGCCGGCGCGACGGCCGCCCGGCTTCGTGCCGACCTTCACGACGCGCCCGGTCCGCAGCAGGTAGTGCACCCACGAGTGCGCGGTTTTCCAGGGCCACCTGAGCGCCGCCGCGACGTCGGCGATGGTGCGCGGCTGTTTGAGGGCGCGCAGCACTCTGCGGACCATGCGGCCGTCGTGGGCGGGCCGATCGCCGTCGTCGTCGAATCTCACGGCGTCCACATCAGAGTGCATGGTTGAGTCGGCGGGCGCAAACGATTACACGGTCACTCGCCGATGCGGCCGCGCAGCACGGCACGCTCAAGCTCGGTGAGGTCCCACACGGCGACGACGGCGTAGAACGGTCCACCGAGCGGCTTCAGAAGCATCGGATCGCGGGGCGCTTCGCGCGTCCACACCGCCTCCCACAAGATGCAGAACCGCTCAAGGCTCGCCTTCGGACGCAACTCCGCGGGCACCGTCGGCGTGAGGGCCTTCGCCTTTCGTGACCAATCACTGGGGCGATTCACGTATTGGGCGGTGTTCCGCTCGTTGTTCCAGCGCGTAGACCAGGTCTCAAACGTGCCAGCGGGCAGTTCGGCACGGGTCGATGCCGCAGGGCGACCGCGGTAATACTTACCAGGGTCGTAGCCGGTGAACACCGCCCCGCCGCCGGCGAACATCTCCACCCAGCAGTGCGCCTTGTCGGCCCGGCCGATGGCGAGCTTCGGGTAGAAGTCTGCACCGAGACCGGCGGCGCGCATGGTGTGCGGCAGGTCGATAACGGGGTTGCCGCGCGCGATCTCGCGATACGCGCGCATCAAGGCGGCGTCCTCGTTGCGCCGGCGCTGATCCTCGGCGTCGCGATCGCGGGTCACGAGTTTGCGGTACTCGAGGTACGCCTTCCGGGCTTGGGTGCGCGGCATTACGAGCGTGACGGCGTGCATGGGGCCTCCTGTGCGTTGCGAAACGTGGCGGGCCCGCGCGGCGGCCCGAAATACACATTGGTGAGCGGGACGCCGTTCGACACGATGACCCACTGGTCACCTTTCGGCCCGCCCGGCTGCATGTGCAGATCCTCGATGCGCCCGAAACGCGTCACCAGGTCGACCAGGTCGACGACGTGCGCGGTCGGTTTCGAGGGATGCGGACGCAGCACGCGCCCGACCATCTGGTAGTAGAGCGCCAGCGACATCGTCGGCCGCGCGAGCACGACGGTCGTCAGCTCGGGATAGTCGAACCCCACGGTAAGCACGCCAACGTTCGTGACGACGCGGATCCGCCCGTCGCGAAACCCCTGCAGGATGCCGGCGCGCTCATGGTCCGGCGTGTCCGCGGTGACGACTGCGGCGCCCGGGATGGCCTGCGCGAGGGCACGCGCTTCGTCCGTGAACCGCGTGAAGACGAGGACGTTCCGATGGCCCTCGGCGAGCAGCTGCTCGACGCGGGCCCGGAGCCGCGCGGCGAAGCCGATCTCCGCGAAGTGCTGCTGCACCGCCTGGTTGTCGTAATCCGCGCCGGTCGAATTCAACCGGAGCTGCGCCTGGTCGAGGAGCGGCTCGCGGTGATACGCGATCGGCGCCAGGAAGCCGGCGCGAAACAACGGCGCCAGGTTCGTGTACTGCACGACGTCCTGGAACACCCGCGGCCGCGTCCGCGTGAGGAAGCGCAACTGCGAGCCGAGTGCATTCGAGGCGAGCCGATAGGGCGTCGCTGTGAGCCCCAGGATGCGCGCGTGCTGCAGGCCGTCGAGAAACTGGCGATACATGCCCTGTTTTGCGTTCACGAGGTGACACTCGTCGATCAGCACGTAGCGGAATGCTTGGAACTGCGCGGCGTGCTTGACGACGCTGCCGATCGTCGCGAGCGTGATCGCGCCGATGCGCTTGCGATTGAGCGAGGCCGAGAAGATCTCCGGCGCGTAGCCGTAGCCGCGCAGCTTCTCGGCGTTCTGCGCGAGGATCTCGCGTGAGGGCTGGAACACGATACAGGGCGCGTCGAGCGCCGTCGCGATCGCCGCGATGATGAGCGACTTGCCGGATCCGGTCGGCGCGACGATGACGCCGTGGCGGCCCGTGAACCGCCGATCAGTCAGATACATCCGCGCGCGCTTGACGGCGTTGTCCTGGTAGACGCGCAACTGGTAGCCGGTCGACGCGGCGGCAAGCAGGCTGCTCATGCGTGGGGTCCGACGCGGTGCCGCTTCTTCGGCATGGTCATACTCGGTTTCCGCTTCTCGGGCAGATCGGGCTTCGCGTCCTCGCGCATCGGTTCCGCCGTCGACGCCGAAATGCCGGACGGGATCCGCGCCCAGCTGCACACGCGACACTGGCGACGGCCGCAATCGCGGAGGGCGCAGCACATCGGCTCAGCCTCGCTGTTCCTCGCGGCTCGCGTGTTCGTAGAGCCACACGTACGCCTGGCGCCGCACCGTCGGATCGATCGGCCGCGCCGAGCCGTGGAGCTCCGCGAGCAGGGCGACGATCACCCGCTCGGCGGCGCGCAGCTCCTTCTCGCGCGACTGTGCCAGCGCGAGGTCGATCGTGCGCTCGAGCGCCGGCGTGTCGTCGAGATGCGGCATGTCAGGCATGTCAGGCGATCGACTTCTTCTCAATCGGCAGCCCGAGCTGACCGCCGAGCCAACGGTTGTATCTGATCGCCGGCCCGCGCGTGAAGAACGGCCGCGACATGCGTTTCCCACCGGGTTGCACGCGGAACACCTGCAGGCACCGCACCGCGCAGCTGTCCCCGACGCGCACGAGCCAGCTACGATCGAGCCGCAGTCGGTCACTACCACCGTTCGCGATCCACATCGTGTGAAACCAGATCACGCGCTCTTTCGCGATGAACGCGGCACCGCGGAGCAGCTGCTGTTTCATCTGCTGGTTAATCGACACATACGGCGGATCGAGAATGACGACGTCGAACGCGTCCTGACGAAACGGAGGCAACCATGCGTCCGCGATCACGTCTGGCCGCACGATGGGATCGATATCGATTCGCGTGCCGAAACGGGCTCGGCCGCCGAACAGATGACAGACGCGCTTGCCAGCCGTCATCGCTCGCAAGTGCCGATCGACGGCTGGCGGGAATGACCAGCCGTTGCCGAACGCTTCCGTTGGTTGCTGCACCACAGCACGCCGATCGGGCGACGACCGCCCCCCCCTGTCATGCCACGGTCCTCGGCTGCTGAATGCGGGTGATGATGGCGGCCAGGCGCCAGAGGCCGCTCTCTACTTGCACGAGTGCGAGTCGCTGCCCGCGCGCGGCGCCGTAGCGGGCCCGTGCCTGCTGCGACCGCACGACGCGACACAGGAAGCAATGCGCGAAGCCGAGCGCGTTGGCCGGCAGCGACTGGCCACAGCGCCGGCAGCCGCCACGTCGCGAGACGCGACGGCTCCATGCGGTGCGCCGATCGACGCGGCGATTCATGCGCGCCTCGCGATGGGCTCGTCCCATTTACCGTGTCCGCGCCTTCGCGACCTTCTTCGCCGGCGCCGCGGCTGTCTCGGGCCCCGGGTTCGGCGCGTGCTTGTCGCGCACCGCCTCGAGCTTCTTGATGTCCAGGCCGAGCGGCTTCGCCGTGTCTTTCACGAATTCGTCGAACGACTCGTAATAGCCGCCCTCGATCGCCAGCACCATCAGTCCCGCCGCCAGGTTCTTGTGCCAGTCCGAACCGAGGTGCTTTTTCAGTGTGGTGACGGAGCTATACAGATCGAGGCTGGCGTCATCAAAGATCCACCGGGCCTGAGCCGACGTCAGCGCCTTGATGGACTTGATCTGGCTGATCGCCGCGGCTTCGATCAGCGGCTCGAGCTTCTTCCACGCCTCCTGCGCACGTTGCCGTGCCGCAGCCTCCTCCCGCCGCTTCGCCTCTGTTGCCGCCTCGCGCTGATTCGCCTGTCCGCCCTTGCCCTGGACGCGGAGCTTCTGATTCTTCTCGCGATCGCGAATCACCTTGCCCCAATGCACCAGGCACTTGTCGCGATTGACACAGACGCGCAGCGTCGTGCCCTGGCCCGGACCGGCGACGAACACGCCAAGGACGCTGTGATCGCAGATCTTCGAGCCGTCCTTGCCGTCGGCGCGTTCCCACGACTCGCGACCGAACGTCCGTTCCTTGTCGTCGCGAGCGTCGTCGCTGACGCGGTACTCGTGCGTGATCGCGATGACCTTCTTGCCGCGGCCGGGCTCGGCCTTCGCGGCGTCGACCTCCTGCTTGACGGCGGCGAAGTCGAGCGGCGCCGCGGCCGCCATGTGCTCGACGTCGAACCGCACGTGATGCGCGATCCAGCTCTCGAGCTCCTTCACGGTGACCGGCTTCAACCCGCGATAGAGGTTCTTCGCGGTCGGCTCGCCGTCCTCGTCGTCGTCGATCGCGAGGCGGGCGTGTTCGTCCTGCCAGAGCCCCTTCCCGCGATTGAAGCGATCCGGCACGTCGAGCGCGCGCTCCTGATCCTCGGGCTTCAACTTCGCGAGCAGCTCCGCGTGCCCTACGAGGATCCGCTCGGCGTCGAGCAGCTTCTGCAGCACCGGAATCAGATCGAGCAGCTTCATCCGGTCGTGCACGTACTTCTCGCTGCGCCCGATCTTGTCGGCGATGTACGCGGCGCTGTAGCGCGACGGGTTCGACTTGATGAGATCGCGATACCCGCGCGCCTCCTCCAGCGGCGTCAGGTCCTGCCGCTGAATCGCCGACACGAGCTGAATCTCGAGGACCTCGCCGTCGGTGAGCTCGCGCACGACGACGAGCGCCGAGCGGAAGGCCTCGCCGTACTCGCCGTTCGTGACCTTCGCCAGGTCCTGCAGCGCCCGAAAACGCCGCTCGCCGTCGACGATCTCGACGCGACCCTTCTTCCCCGGCCGGCCGAGCATCGGCACGAGGACGCCTTTGTGTGATTCGATGCTGCGCTTCAGGTCCTCGAGGTATGCGGTCTCGAAGCGCTTGCGCGGATTGAGCGGAGACGGGTCGAGCAGCGTGATCGGGATCCGCTCGACGCGATCCGCAGGTGCCGTAACAGTGTCCATCGTGACTGTGCTCCTGTGAAAGCCGGACGTTGACGGGGGTCAGTGCGCGTGCGGCCGCTCCTCGGCGGCCGCCTGACGCGCGGTCGGTTCGAGCTCGTCGAGCGGCGTGCCCGTGATGCGGGCCTGCCAGGCCTTCCAGCACGCGCAGCGCTTTACCGCGCCGTCGGTGCGGGTCGGGTCGGGGACCCAGCCCGGCGTGCCCGCGCACGATTCGCACGGGCTGAAGCCGACCATCGCCGCGCGACGCAGCGCCTGGGCCATGCGCTCGAGGTCGTGCTTGTAGAGGCCGTGGCGCTCCGGCACCACATGGAACTCCTCGATGTCATGCTTGCGAAGGCGATACACGGGTCGCCCGCGCTCGTCGACCACCGGCTCGCCGTCGCGATCGAGCGTGATCGCCGCATGACAGAGCTCGTGATCGAGCAGCGCCGCGCGGTGCCGGTCCTCGATCAGCGGATCCGTCCAGTAGGCCTTCGACAGCAGAATCACGAAGTCGAACGCCATGAACTCGCGATCGAGATCCGAGGCCTTCTTGCACTTGCCGATCGTGACCTTGCCGTCGACGTCGGGCTTCCACGACGTGCACCAGGCCAGCGCGATCCGCGCGAAGCGGATCTCGTGATGGTGCTCGCGCACGAGCGCGTCGAGCAGGCGATACATCGGCTCGCCGCGCGGCGAGTCGCGCGGGATGAACTCGTAGCTGACCGTCTTGCCGCTGCTCGTGCGCGGCTGCTTACGTCTCGGGCGAGGCATGATCGCGTCCCTTCGTGTAGTGCGCGGCGACCGCGTCGGCCCGGAGATAGCCGTGCGTCACCAACCAGGCAATGACGGCGTCGATGCCGCCGACGACATGCGCGATCCCGGCGGCCTGGCAGCACGCGCGGTACTCGCGTTGTTCCGGCCGCAGGCGGCCGCCGGCGGCTTTGCATTCGATCTCGAGCAGCACGCGCGTGTCGGGCGTCTGCCCCTTCAGGAACGCGCGCACGTCCGGGAGCCCGGGCGTCTGCATCGTGCCCGGGTAGTCGCCGCGGCGCCGCACGGTGCCGAGCACGTAGACCTTCGCGCCGAGCGATCGCAGCAACCGCACGATGCCCGCCTGTTCTACCTTCTCAGGGCGAGCCGCGGGCTCGCCCACCAGACGCCGGCGGCTCATGCCGTCCCGTCCTTGCGCGCCCCGTCGAGCAGCACCGTGAGATCTGGAATGCCGGCGGTCTCGCGCACCAGGTGCGTGACGGCGCGCGCGAACAGCCGCGCGTATTCCTCACGCGAGACGCGCACGCGATAACTCGCGAGCTCCGCGGCCGCCGCGGCTTCAATCTCGGGAATGACGACGGCCGCGCGTGCGGCCGCGAGCAGCTCCGCGTCGAGCCGCCGCAGGGTCGCCTCGCTGCACGGCTCACTCAGCGCGCGCGACACCTTCGCGCACACCTGGCCGAGCGGGGTGTCCGCCGGCGGCTGCGCGAGCTGCCGCAGGATCCGCGCGTGCGTGTCGGCATACCAATCGCGCGGCGCCGCGGTGCGGAGGGCCCCTTCGGTGCGCAGCTGCTGCTCGTACTGCGTCACGCGGTGCTTGAGCACGTGCACGCCGTAATCGCTGTTGCGCACCCAGGGGTCGCGCCGATCCGCCCACATACGGAGCGTGATCGCCTGCAGCTCGCCGATCGAGCGCCCCCGCAGCAGCTCGCGCACGACGCGCTCGGCTTTCACCGGATCGACCTGGTAGAGGCCGCCGCGATGCGTCGGGTACTCCGCGACGAACCAGTCAAGGAAGACTTCTGCTGCTGCTTTCGCGTCGTCGGACTCAGCAGTAGCAGTACTCTTCTGGATCAAGGTACGTACAGCACGATCCTCAGAAGAGATCCCGCGCAAATCCGGACAAGTTGACCGCTTTTTTCCGGACATCTTGTCCGCCGATGAATCGGACATCTTGTCCGCCTTTTCGGCGCGCGGCGGCGATTCAAAACCGGACAAGTTGTCCGCTTTCTCGTCGTCGCCCACCACGAAGAGCGGCCCGACCAAGCGGGGCATCGCGTAGATCGCCTTCTTGCCGCGGCGCACGCGCCGCACTTCGCCGACGGACTCGAGGACGTCGAGGCACCGGCGCACCTGGCGCTCGGTCAGCAGCGTGAGGCGCTGCAACTGCGCGAGCGACGTCGGGCCCGTCTTGGCCTTCTGGCGTCGCACGCGTGTGGCGATCGCGAGCAGCACGAGCCGCGGGCTGCCCTTCACCTCGGGCTGCTGACAAGTCCACGCGTATTTGATCGCGTGCCAGCTCACACGCGCGCTCCGATCGATCGATGCGTGCGCCGAGTACGCCTCGGCGAGATCGCCCCGAAGGTTGGCAGTGCTGCGACCGATCTCCGGCGTGGCCCTCTCACGCCGACACGCATCGAACCTGAAAGCCGCATCGCGTCAGAACCGATTCAGGGAGGCGATCGTGTGACGGCGTTCGAGGAGCTCGTGCACGTCGATGTAGCCGAGCGCGATCGCTTCCTGCAGGCACCAGAGGACAGTTTCGATTTCTGGCGTGATGCGCTGCGCAAACTGCTCGTGACGCCGAGCGTCCACGATCGCGGTCTGCGCACGGCGCTGCGCGCGTGATCGGATCGACTCAGTGAACGCGCGCGTCTCGCCGCCGGCGTCGGCGAGGAAACCGGATTCGGGATTCGCACAGCCGGAAACGGTGCCATGGGGGCGCTTGGGAACGTCCGCGTAGATCTCGTCCATCACTACTCCTTGAAAGGGCCGGATTGCTCTCCCTCCGGCGTAAGTCACGTCTAGCCGCGATCCGTGCGACTGCTCGTGGTGTATCTCGCTCTTCGCTCTCTCTCCGACTTGCTGTTCAGTGCCCGACCTCTGATTTGCGCGGGGGTCGATCTCGCATCGACCATCGGTCAGCACCTCAGGACCGCCGACCCACCCGGCCCGCGCAAGCTCTCGTTACCGCGCCGGCGTCGGCAACTTGCCGCGGCCGCCGCGACTGGCGATGCCGCCGAGGCGGCCGGCCTCGCGCGCTTCCTCCGGCGTCCACGTGTGCGCGGTGCCCTTCGCGTGCGCGGCCTTGCCGCCCTGGCTCGCGATCGCGCGCTGCTTTTCAGGCGGCATCGAGCCAAAGCCTCGTCGTGCCTTCTTGGACGGGATCACGCGGACGCTCCTTCGACGGCGGCGACGGCGGGCGCCGGAATCGGTTCGCCGTCTTCGGTGACTTCAAACACAGGCGCACAGACGCGCGGCGCTTTCACCTTGGTCGGGTAGTCGGGGTTCGGATGCACGCGAATGTCGTCGACGCGCACGGGGCAGGCGATATACCGCGCATCCTCGGCGTTATAGAACGCGCGCGCGTGGCCCGGTGACGGGCAGAAGTGCAGCCCGACGCCGCACTCGTGCGCGTCCATCCGCGGCACCGACGGCAGCGTGCCAGGCCGCCAGAAAAACGCCGGATCGTGGTTGCTCGCAAAGTCGTGACGGACTGCCTTGTAGAGCGTGACCACGCCGTCGACGATCGGGAGCCCATAGAACGCGCACCATTCCGCTGCGGTGCTGCGCTCGAGCCGCGTCTGCTGTCCGCCCTCGACCTGCGGCGCTGCGCCCTCAATCAGGACCGAGCACTGCGGGCCCGCGGTAACCGTGGTGCGGCCGCTGACCGACAGCTGGACGTAGCCCCTCGCCTCGACGCGCGGCTGCGAGCTGTCCCTCGCCACGACGCGCGGCTGCGAGCTGCCCCACGCCTCGACGCGCGGCTGCGAGCTCTCCCTCGCCTCGACGCGCGGCTGCGAGCTGCCCCACGCCTCGACGCGCGGCTGCGAGCTGTCCCTCGCCACGACGCGCGGCTGCGAGCTGTCCCTCGCCACGACGCGCGGCTGCGAGCTGCCGACGACCTGCAGCAGCAGCTCGTCGGCGCTGGTGACGACGATGGTGACGTCACCGTCGATGGTGATCTCGCGGCCGCCGGCGGCGATCGCGGCGTCGAACTCAGCTTGTGTGCGGACGACGATCACGATCGCGCTCCTGCGGTGAGAGAAGCGGCCTGGCGCTCCTCGCGTGCGATCGCGTCTTCGCGGCACTCGATGGCGCTGACAGTGACGGAGCTCCCCGTGAAGCTCTCGTAGACGGTGAGCGTGCGGCTGCCGACATACAGGTCGCGGCCGCCGTTGAATCCCACTTCGGTGAGCACGAGGACCTCGTCGCCGAGGCGTTCGCGCACGTCCTCGAGCGCGCGCAGCAGCTCGCCGAGCGTGCTGCGCTGCAGAATGATGGGCGCCGGCATTACGCGGCCTCCGCTTTGTGCTGGCGCTCGCGCAGTAATCCGTCGAGCCCTTTGGCGCGGACGTAGTCGGCAAACCGCGCGACGAGCTCGCGGCACTCCTGATGCAACGCCGGATATGGATAGAGCGTGAACGTCTCGATGCTCTTGAGCTCGATGACGCCGGTCGACCCCTCGTAGAGGCAGAACACGTGATAGGTGCACGCGGCCGCTTCGAACAGGTCGAGCATGAAGCGCCACTGGCAGCTCTTGGCGTACTTGTCGAAGTCGAACGTCGAGAGCGTCGTCTTGTTCTCGATGATGCGCGTCCCGATCAGTTGATCGGCCTTCGCGACGACGGTGCAGTCGCCGTACGCCTTCGTCGTCTTCGCTTCGAACACGCCGCGGCGATCGAACAGCGCGAGGGGCTCGGCCATCACGTCGTCGCCGAACGCGAAGCCGTTGCAGATGTAGCCGCTCCGCACCCTGTAGCGGTCTGGATCCTCGAGCACGCGGCCGAAGGCCTGCCCGAGGAGCACGGCGTGCGTCGGGACGAACTCCCCGCGGATCGTCGCGAGGAGCTCGTCTTCGGTCATCCAGTCGTTGTCCGGCTCGCAAAAGAGCCGGTACGACTCGAGCGTCGTGGTGCTGATGCGCATGGCGTCGCTCAGAGCAGGCTGCCGACCGGTTCCGGCTCCGGCGTCGCCGGCGCAAGGAACCGCTTCGTCACCTTGTCGAACGGGATGCCTTTGCGCTCCGCAGCCTCGAGCAGCAGCTTGGCCACCTGCGGCAGCACCACCGGTGCGAGCTGCTTGATCTCCGTCACCGCGCGGTTGAATTCGTCGGCGGTCGTGAACGTGTCGATCTGCGCGCGCCAGTCGTCGACCTGCTGCGTCGCGATCGCGCTCGCCTCGCTGATCTTCCCGAGCGCCTCGCGGCCCTGCGCGTAGAGGTCCGCCATGAAGGCCTGCGCTTTGCCGATCGGCGGGATCGGGAACGGCGCCCAGCCCGCCGGGTTCTTCCCGATCCAGCGGTCCGTCGGGTTGAAATCGAGCACGCGCTCGCGGCCGTTCATGTAGACGTAGCCGACGAAGTCCGCGATCTTCATCACTTCGCCGTAGGAGCCGCCGACGATCTCGGGCCGCACGACGCGGACGTCGCCGTCTTTGTCTTCCTTGTCGTGCGCGATGAGCAGGACGTCCTTGCCGAGCGCGCGCAGCGAGGCGATCCACGTGCGGAAGCGCGTCTTGAGCGTGCCCCAGCCCTGTTGCGACAGGTTGCCGTTCGGCGCCAGCTTCGGGCTCTCGCGCGCGATCTCCGCGGTCATCACATCGAGGCAGCGGCCGACCGTGTCGACGACCACGGAGCGATACGGGTCGAGCGCCTGGCCGGCGTGCATCAGCGCGGTGACGTCCGCCCAGCTGTCGATGATGAGCGTGTCCTTGCGGTTCGCCGCGCGGTGCGCGCCCTTGTCGAAGTCGAGCGTGAGCACGTCGGGCATCGAGTAGCCGAGGCTCGACTTGCAGATCCCCGGCTGGCCAAACAGCAGGAAGACCGGATGCTCGACGGGGATCGCATCGGTCGCTTTGACAATCTTCATCATCGGGAGACTCCTTCGGGATGGACGTGACCAGGGGACCGCAACGCGGCGCAGCTCGCGCACGTGGCGACGGTGAAACGGCCGCAGTGCCGGACTTTGCACAGCCAGCCGGTGCGGCAGACGAGACAGGTGTGCGTGTGCCAGTGCTGCGAGAGGCGCGCGACGAGCGCGCGGACAACGCGCGTCATCGCACCCGCCCGTCGGCTTTGGCAAGCAGGATGAGGGCGTCGTCGGCGAACGCGGCGAGGCTCTCATCGCCGCTGTGGACGGTCTCGCCAACCTGCTGCCACCAGGTGACAAACTCCCGCACGAACGCGAGGAGATCTGGCGCGACACTGGGCCCGACCTTCGAGGCCTCGACGACGTGCGGCAGGGCGGGCGCGCGATACCCGCCGTGGGCGTCGAGCTCGAGCAACATGAAGTCCGGCAGACGACCATGGCGCAACTGGTCGACGGCGCTACGGCCGGCCTCCGTGACCGTCTCCGCCTCGACCGTCACGATGACGTGCGCTTTGAAGGTCATGCCGGCACCTGTCGCACGAGCGCGAGCCGCCGCCGGCGCCGACGCGCACCCGGCGCGTCATGCTTCGCGTAGCCGCCCTCGTACCAGTTCTGGAGATCGACCTTGCGCCACTCGAGCGGCGTCGTGCGGCCGCTGCGCGGCAGCGGCGGCGGCACCATCGTGCCGGCGCGCACTTCGCGGTAAATCGTCGTGACCGACCGCTGCAGCACGCGCGCGACGTCGTCGATGTGGCAGATGAGCGGCACGTCGTCCCACGAGGTGAACGGCGTCGGGCGATCGCTCATGCCAACCACCACGCGGCCCCGACGAACACGTAGCCGAGGCCAGCCGACACGAGCGCTTCCACGTACACCCCGCGCTGCTCCGGACTGCCCACGGGCAGCAGCTGCGCGGCCGCCGCGGATGCCACCGCGAACACGAACGCCAGGAACGCCGCCACGAGGCACCCGATCACCGCCGCACCACCCGCAAGTAATTCGCGGCGCTCACCATCAGATCGGCGACGGCGTGCCGCTCGTCGTCGACGCCGCAGATCGACAGCCCGGTGAGCTCGCCAAGGACCTTTGCGCACTCGCGCGCGAAGGGCGCCGGCAGCGTCGTCTTCATTACGCGGTTGCGATCCGTGACGGCCGCCGAGAATGCACGCGAGAATTCCGGCGCGGTCAGATCGAAGATCGCCGCCATCTCCTTGTCCTGCATCCCAAGCCGTGACCCGGCCAGCAGGCACACCTTCACGAAATCAACGGCGGGCGCGTCCGCGACCGCGACGGCATCCGAGTTGCCATAAGTTGCCGTCGCGGCGGCAACTTTGTTTCGTGGTGTTGCCAGCCCCATCGGCGGCAAATTGACCTGCGTGCTACTCGACGACGACGACACGATCGACTCCTTGCCGGGGGGAAACGGCATCGGACAACTGGACAAAGCCAAGGCGCCGCAGCTCGCGCAGGCGGCGGGCGCCGATCTTGAGTTCCGCGGCGACAGGACAGAGATCGCGCATCGCGTCGAACGCCGTGGGGTGATGGGCGCCGACGGTGCGATGCGTGCGGCAGACCATCACGTAGTCGGTGAGGCCGGTCGCGGGGCTGGTGCGGCTGAAGACGTCCCGCACGCACTGCACCTGCAGGCTCTCCGCCGCCAGCGCCTCGAGTACGCCGAGGTCCTGTGCGCGATCGAGGTGCGGCGCCAGCAACTCTGCGCGCTGTGCGCGCGGGAGCGGACCCTGCGGGCGCGCCTGATCGACGGCCATTAGGCGGCCCTCCGGATCGTGTAGCGGCGGATGTTCTTGCCGAGGGCGTCGGCGATCTGCTTCCAGGTGCGTGGGTTATGGCGTTGCCCCTTGAGCACCCGGGAAATGGTCATGTCCGACAGTTGGGCGGCGCGGGCCAGGTCGGTGGGCAACCAGCCGCGTGCGGCGAGGTCGTCAACCAACTTGTCAACGTCGAACCGCGTGTCTGTGCTCATGTAAGCACAAACCCTAAATCAGACGTGCTTGGGTGTCAACACCTTTTTTAACCGCGTTTCTCTTTGAGCACGAATGCGGCGCTAGACTGCCGGTCAAAATGCCAGTCGTGCGCGGCGCGCGGACGCCGCAGTTCGGTGACAGGCTCCGCGGCTACCGAGAGACTTTGCTAGGGAAACGCAACTCACTCGATCAGGTTGCTGAGCGGCTACAAGCCCTCGGGTTCAAGACGGGCAAACGCACGGTTTCGGAATACGAGCATGGGCGCCCCCCCAACATGGCGATTCTCTGGGGTCTCTGTCAGGTGTATCGGCTGGATTTTGTTCAGCACTGCATGCTCGTCGCCAACGAACTTACGGGTGGCCTCGTGAACGCCGCGCCGACGGAGACGCCGATCTCGGAAGAAGCGACGGAAATCGCGCGGGCGTTCGATCGTGGCCCAGACGATCTAAAGGATCTGATTCGTCACGCGGTGCGGATGAACGAGACCGCCGAAGCGCAAAGGCAATCGTCATTCGAACGAACCGCCGATGCTCGGGTGACAGCGCGCGATAGCCGCGAACGACAGAGAAGATCTCGGAGGGGTTGACCGACGCCATGACGACTCCGGCCGCGGGCGAGGGAGAGCCCGAGAAGCGAACCCTACCGCTGGTCTGGTACTCGATGCAACGACGAATGCTGATGTGACGGTTTCATTTTCGTAGGTCGCGCTGAGCACGCCTCCCCCCGGCGGCGCCTTTAACCAGGAGCAGCGACGATGATGACCCGGACGGCGACCTTGATGTTGGCGATCTTCGCCGCAGCGTGCGGTAGCAGCAGCTCGCCGGCGAACACCCCCACCGGGCCGAGCACCCAGCAGCCCCCGCCAGCGCAGACCCGAATCCTCGCGATCACCGGCTCGTTGACCTTTGGCCAGGTATTCGTGGGTGCCTCGCGCGATCTGACGATTACGTTGGCCAACAGCGGCACCGCCACCTTGACCGTCCGCGGGCTGTCGATCACGGGTGGGCTTGCGAATCACTTCTTTACGAGCTGGACGAGCGGAACCATCGGGCCTGGCGGGTCGCAGGTCATCACGATCACCTTCGCGCCCGAGAGCGGCGGATCGTTCTCGGGGACGATCACCATCGACGCCGATCACACCAGCGGTACGAACACAATTCCAGTCACCGCGACAGCGCTGTTCAATGCCGCCGGCACCTGGCGCGGCAACTACGTCGTCGAGCGCTGTGATGGCACCGGCTCGGTGCAGGACCTGCTGTGCAGCACGCAGCGAGGAGTGTTCCCGCCGGGGTCGCTCTTGCCGATTCGCCTATCGTTTTCACAAAACGGCGCGAGCCTCGCCGGCACAGTGGAGTTCGGCCAAGTCACCGGCCCTGTGTCCGGCGTCATTGGCAATGACGGCACGATTACCCTTCAGGGCACGGCGACGTCCGGCACGCTCACTGCGGCGATCAGTACGTGGAGCACGCGCGTCAGTGGTAACAGCATGGCGGGAACCGTCACGTACAACGTCACGGTGAGCGGCACGCCCGGCATCGGGGTGCTCGTCGCGCGGTTATCCGGCGTGTCGCGCTGACGCATTACGGCCAGCTCGAGGTTCAATGGGCAAGCTAGGCAAGCGCGTCGCCGAAGGCATCTTCCGCAGCGCGACCCAGCTGACCGCGGTCGTGCAGGTCGGCACCGGCCCGCACAAACGCGGCCGCCGCGTGCGCTTCGAGCTCGGCACGCCGTACCACGAAATCGAACGCGAACGCGAGCGGATCCGCGTCGAGCTCCACGAGGAACAGCCGATCGTCCGCCCGGGCTCCTTCGCCGCCGACGTCGCGCGCTACCTCGAACGCGCGAAGAAGCGGCCGGCCTCCTGGAAATCGAAGCGGTCGGAGATGCGCGCCTGGATCGCGCAGTTCCAGGACAAGCGCCGCGGCACCATTCGGCCCGAGGACATCGATCGCGCCATCGCGACCTGGCGCGCCGCCGGCGTCTCGCTCAAGACGATCCAGAACCGCTGCCGCACGCTGCATCACTTCTTCGTGACGCTGGCGAACAACAAGAAGGCGCGCACGCCGCTCGATCACATCGACGTGCCCGTGCCGCCGAAGCGCAAGCCGACCTTCGTCGACGTCGCCACGATCCAGCGCGTCGAGCAGCAGCTGCGCACCGGCGATCCGCTCTTCCACGCCGTCTACATGGTGATCGCGAGCACCGGCCTGCGGCTCTCGCAAGTGAATCGCCTGCTGCCGACGCTGACCCGCGACGACGTCGACGCCGGCGTCGTGACGCTCGAGGGCGGGAAGGGCGGCGAGGCGATCCCGATCGTGCTGAACAGCGACCAGCGCGCGGCCTTCGAGGCGCTGCTCCGGACGCGCCGGCCGTTCCCCACGGTCGGGCCGATTCGCTACACCACGATTGACGCCACGGCGTTCGCGCGTGCGGTCCGGGCCGCAGGCTGGCCGGCCGGCGTGCGGCCCTATAACGCCCGCCACGCGGTCGGGATTGAGCTCGCCGAGCGTGGCGCCGAGGACGCCGACATTCAGGCGCAGCTGGGGCACTCGGATCTGTCGCTGGTGCGGAAGCACTACACCGGCATTCGGCTGTCGAAGATGCGGCGGATCAGTGAGCTGCTCGAGGGCCGGCTGGGGTGGGGCCACGGGTCATCCTCGGGGTCATCCTCCGACGACCACAAGAGCCCGAAAGCGCCTGAAAATGACAAAACCGCGGACGCCACGTTGGACGCGGCGCCGCGGTCAGATCGTCGAATTTCTTAAGGATTTCGTGGTTGCGGGGGGGGGATTTGAACCCCCGACCTTTGGGTTATGAGCCGCGCGCACGCTCGCGCGAAATCGAATCTAAGCCGCTCTCGTGCAATGACTTACGAGCAGGCGGGTGTCCGCGAGGGTCATCCTAGGTGACGGCAGCCGAGTCACCTGCCTCGCCGATCGGAGCATCGGCGCTCCCAGCGGCAGGCGCTCGGCCTTCCGGTTGCCGCACGCTCCACGCGCGCCCGCAACAGTCGCAGACGTAGTGATCGATCACCGTCTGCTGCGTCTCGAGAATGGTGAAGCCGACCAGCGTCGGCGCCGCGGCGACGTCGCACCCGCACGGCCGCGCGATCATGGCGTGCCTCGCACGGGCATCGGCACCTGGCCGGTCAGAGCCTTCACCGCGTACGCGATATCGCGCTCGAGGTACTTCGCGCCCCCAAAGGCGTGCTTGTGCATCGCCAGGTAGCGCGCGGAGATCTCGAGGTACCGCGCATAGCCATAGTGCTTGGCGATCCCGACCGCCACGAGCTCGGCGAAGACTTGCGCCGTGGAGCTGTCCTCGAGCGCCGGCGGCTGGAACAGGTGCGCGGCTTCGTGCGCGAGGACCTCGAACCGCGCGTTCACCGGCAGGCCTTCGCGGATCAGGATGACGCCGCGGCGCAGGTCCGCGAGCCCGTAGGCCCGCAGCGGCTGCTCGTGAATTTCGATGCCCCATCGCGTCAACCGATCGTGCAGCTGCAGGTAGGCCGGCCCCATCTCGTCGCCGGGCGTCGGCTCGTAGCCGGCGTCGACGTGCAGGATCGCGGTCGACCGTCGGATGAGCGCCGGCGCGCAGCCGGTCAGGCACGCGATCGCCCCGCCGCACGCGATCACAATCGCGAGCGACACGCTCACCGCCACCGGAGGATCGTCGTCGCGACTCAGGGACATGACCGACCTGCCTTTCGCCGTGCGTCTAGAAGTCCCACCGGGCCCGCACGCCGGCCTCCGGGGATGCGTGGCGCACCCAGCCCACCCAGCCAGCGACGCGCACCCCGCCCGCGCGGACCGCGCCCTCGACGCGTGCGCCGGTGTTCGTGGCGTCGACCTGCACGAACCCGCGGCCGCTCGAGGGCGGCAGCTTGGCGAGCGTGTCGCTGAGCGCCTTGTCCATCGCCGAGCGAATCGGCTGCGCACTGGTAACCGGCGGCAGCGCCGGCTGCGCCTCCAAGGGCGACGGCATCAGCGCACCCCGTTCGCCGCCGCCCGTCGCAAGTCCGAGAGCGCGGCCGCGGCGCCGGCGCCGATCGCGGGCAGCTGCGCGTGAATGACGCGCAGCGCTTCGTCGCGCGTGATGCCCGGCACCTTGTCGACGAGGGACGCGATCGCGCGTTCGAGCTTGTCGGCCGAGTGCACAACGATCGACGCGCGCAGGCGCTGACTCGCCCACTCCTCGGCTTCGGCAGCCGCCAGGCGGGCGTAGTGCTCGAGCCGCGCTTCCTGCTCGCGGGTGATCTGCAGCCCCATCTTGCGGAGCTGCTGCACGAGCGCGGCGACGGCGAGCGGCACGAGCGCGACGATCGCGGCGTTGAGGATGGTCCGGAGACTCTCGTGAATCAGGTCATGCATGGCGTCAGGTCCTTTCAGGCCAGCTGGCCGACGACCACGCGGCCGCGGCGGAAGGGAATGTGCACGTGCTCGCCGGCGCGCGCCTGCAGCGGCGTCGCCTCGCCCGTGCCGGGGTCGATCAGCGATCCGGTGAAGCTGCGGTGAATCGGGAACGCGCGATCGGGACCCGGCCCGTACAACGTGGCCACGAAGCGGCCGTCGTCCGCGATCGCGTGATCGCAGCGCATCGCGTCGTTCGGGACCGTGAACACGCGCGTCGGTTTGTCGTGATAGCCGTGCGTCATCCCAAACCGCATGACGTCGCGCGGCAGATACGTCTTGGCACGCGCCACGGCCGCGTACCCCGCGTTCGCCTTGATCGGCTGCCGCCGCCAGATGCCATCGCCGCAGAAGTAGATGTAGGCCTGGCGGAACGTGAGGCTCTGCGCGGCGAACAGGCCCATCGCTTCGTCGTCGAGCTCGTGCGGGTTGTCGGTCACGGTCACGAGCTCGCCGGGCCCGGTGTGCTCGGACTGAATCCCGAGGCGGCGCAGCGGCCGCACCTCCCACGGAATCGAGAAGATGTGCCGCGCCTTGTCGTACCAGTGCCCGCCGCGATAGCCGTGCACGTCGAACACCTGGGCGGGATCGATGCTGTAGGCGTCGAGCTCGTGCTGCTCCTCTCCTGGTGGGGACGTCAGCGATCGGATGCCGCGGCCGCCGGCGTCGCGATACCAGCGCATCATGGTGGCGAGCTGCTGCGGATCCGCCTCGCCCGTCTGCCAGGCCTCATTGCCGGCATCGCAGAACGCCGCCGGCAGCGTGGCGAGCCGCTCCATGAAGCGGCGGCGATCGCGAATCGCGCCGACGTCGCCCTGCGACCACACCGGCAGCAGCTGCCGCGCCGTGAGCTCCGCGCTGAAGGCCTCGAGCGCGTCGAAGCGGTCCTCCCCGCTGACCTCGCGATCCTTGCGGCGCCAGTAATCACCGCTCAGATGTGTCCAGACGCGCGGCCCGTGATAGCCCGCGTCGGCCATGTCGTCGAGCTCCTGCAGGGCAACCGCCGGCTCCCGCACGTAGAGCGCGAAGAGATCGCCGGCGTGCAGGAACGTCGGGAGAATCGGCCCGCGATCGTCGACGTAGAGGCCGCCTTCGATGCGCAGCTGCCCGACGATGGGATCCCGCGCCGGCGGCGGCGGGACCTCGAGGCCGAGCGCGCGCTCGAGCTCGCGGAGGTGCTTCGCGCGCGCCTGGTCGGCCGGCATGAAGGCGCTGTCATAGGCGGTGCGTGCGGTCCAGACGGTGTTCTCGAGATCGAGCGGATGCCCGGCGCGCGCGTAGCGCTCGGAGACGGCGCGCTGCGTCTCGATCAGGAAGGCATCACCGGGATACGGAAACGTCGGCGGCATCAAATCCTCACAGTTCGCGGTTCACAACACAAAGGGGCGGCCGTCTGGCGAGTCTTCAGACCCGCCACACGACCGCCCCTTCGGTCGCTCTCAGTTGTCGTCGCCGGCCGGCGCGGGTCGCGACTCCCGCGCCGTGTCGTGCGACGGTGCGTTACGTCGTCGGCTTCGAGAGGAAAAACGAGAGCGCCCGGCTCTCGACGCCTTCCTCGTCCGCCTTTCGCATCGCGCCGGTATCGACCGCGCGATCGATCATGTAGCTCCGCGCGGCCACGAGCGCGTCATTCACCAGGCGCCCGGCGTGCGCCGTGAGCGCGCGCTTCGTGCGATCGTCCAGCGTGCTCGTCTCCGGCACGCCGAGCACGCGCTGCAGCCAGCGGATCGCCCGCGCCGGGCCGCTGTTGATCCCGAAGTCGATCAACTGCTCGCGCAGCGGCGCGAACGGCACATTCACCGGGGTAAAGCCCGGCCCGATGATGTAGCGCATGCGGAAGATCTCGCGCGCTTCACTGATGGGCATCGCCTGCAGCTCCGCGATCGTGGCGGGCCGACCGAGCTTGCGCCACTCGCCGAGCACCGGCGCCGTCACGCCGTACATCGTGTCGGGGTCGATCGAGCCGTCCGGGCGTCGCACCGCGGCGCGAAAGCCGCCCTCGCGCGCGAGCACGGCGTCGAGGATCTCGTCGTCGGTCATCGCTGCACCTGTGACAGTAACCAGATCACGATCGGCACAATGGCGCCGCCGATCGCCCACATCGCTTTGCCGAACCGCGCGACGCCGCGCGCGTCGCGCGCCAGGTCGATCAATTCTCGGAGCTCGGGCGGCAGCGGCGCCGGCACGTCCACACGCTTCAGGTTCTTCAGCTCATGGTCATGCCCGGTGACGCGCTCCTCGAGCCGCGTCGTGCGGCCATTGGTGATCCGCACTTGCGTGGCAATCTCGTTCAGCTGATGACTGTGCCGCTCGTCGATGTCGACCAGGCGGCGATGAATCTCGCCGATCGTGACGTCGTCCGTCATCGTCACCCCTCAATCACGCCGTCGATGCCGCTGTACGGTCCCTGGTCGGCGCCGCCGTTGTCGCCGTACCAGGTCGTCGTCCCCGTCGCGGCCGAGTACTCGAGCCAGGCGTAGTAGTGGTACCCCACCGCGGGGATGAGGCGCAGCAGCGCGACGTGCCCGACGATGTAGTTCGCCACGGGGCTCGTGGCCTGGCCGAACAGCCCGCCCGTCGTCGGGAGGCCCGACGTCCAGTCCTGCCCGATCCCGACGCTCATGCCGACGCCGGCGTTGTCGTTCGAGCTCCCCGCGCGGAGGCGCAGGTCGAGGGGCACTTCCGCGACGCCGATGACGACGGCCACCTGATTGCTCGTGCTGCCGTTCGCCTGTCGCCAGGTCGCGGTCGTGTAAGTCCAGCTGTTCGTGGCCTCCGTCACGCGCAGCGGCCGCGGCACCCGGTTGTAGTAGTTCCACACAAATCGCTTCGCAAAGGAGTCCTCGGTCTGATTCGTGCCGGTCGCGCGAATGGTGCCGAGGTAGCGCCGGGTGTGAGCGTCGGACTTCACGTACACCCCGTCGCGTAGCGCCAGCGCCACCGCTCGCGTCGTGTCGTTTGTCCAGATGCGCAGTTCCAGCGTGAGCGTCCCGTTGGCGTCAAACACGAAGACATCCGCGTTGAAGCCCGATGTGACCGACAACGCCAGCGACCGCTCCGTGAAGGCGTAGGTGATCCACTGCGAACCGTTCCAGAGCGCACAGCGATTCCCCTGGTACGGCGTCCAATAAATCGTCGCAGCGCCCGTGACATCGGTGGTCGTGACGGGGGTACCGCTCGTCAACGTGAGTCGACCGTCACACGGTCGCGGATCCGCGAGCGGATTGACGGGATTGGTTGCGACGTTGAGCGACGTCGTGGAGGCCGCGACCCCCACGGCCCGCGCGCTGGTGGGGGCGGTCGCGGTGATCGCGCCGGCCGTGGCACTGACGAAGTACTGCGCACCCGGCGTCAGCGGGCCCGCCAGCGTCATGGCGCCGGCCTGGCGAAACGTGCCCGATTCCCCGACTGAAAGTGTCGCGAGCACGAATCCGAGTTGGGGCGTCGTGGACGCGTAGGGGAAATCCGCGTCCGCCTTGTACCAGGATCCGGCAATACCGCCGCCGGTGCCGTCGGAGAGGTAACAGAGCTCGCCCGCGAGCAGCGACTCGCCGGCGATGCCGGTGATGTCCTGGTTGGTCGACGACGCAGGGACCGCCGGGATGTTGTCCTGCGTCCAGATCGTCACGTCGGCGCTCGTCTTGAGGACGAACTTGTACGACTTGCCGGGCGCCAGATAGAACGTGAGCCAGCCGCTCGCGTCGGTCACCGCCGGATTCGCATGCGGCGTCGTCAGCGTGACGTTCTGATAGACCGGCTCCGGCGTGTTGGTGCCGGCGAGATAGGTATAGAGCTTGCCGCCGTTGAGCGGGTTGCCGTTGGCGTCGTGGAACTGCTGCCGGCCGACGGGCGCCATGGTGCCCTGGGCGGCGGCGATCGCCGGCAGCACGAGCGCGAGCACGACGAGGCACGTGACAACGCGGCGGCGTCTGACTAGACTGGGGCTCATGTCCCGCTGGCGCCTATGGCTCGATCGAATCTGGCTCACCGCGATCGCGCTCGCGTTTGGCATTTGGGTCGTCATCACGGTCGCGCGCTGGGCCGACTGGGTCGGTTGGCGCCCGGTCCTCGTGTTCCTCGTCGTGTTTCTATCGGTGCTCATCGTCCGCTCTCGCGCCCCACACCCAGATAGACCTTGACCCAGCGTCGCTGCTGCGGATCCCATCGCAGGTATTCTCCGGCGCGCGTCGACTGCACGCGGCTTCCATCGGCGGGCGGCGGCGTCACACGTGTCTGGCGTGCTGGCGGCAAGAGGCCGCGCACGTCACGACGGGCCGGTTCCGCAGGGACCCCGCGCACATAGGAATCGTCCGCTGGCGGCGGTGTGAACCGAGGGCCGCGCGTCAGCAACCCACGAACCGCCGGGCGGCGTGGCATCTCCACCGGCGCCGGGCGACCGTCAAAGGACGCAAACGCACGGCGAATCAAGGCGTCCGTCGTCTGCTGCTCCTTCATGAACTTGGCAGCGCTGCGCATCGCGTGCGCGCTCGCGATGTCCGCGAAGCCGGTGAGATCCTTGTGCGCGAGCCGCCACGCGCCGCGAGCGAAGTCACCCGCCGCGCGCGCGTTGCTGATCTGCTCGTTGAGGCTCTCGGGCTGCTGCCGTTTCGCGACATTCGCACGACGATAGGTCTCGTGCTCGACGCTCATCAGGGCACCGTAGCGGCGGTTCAGCTCACGCGCCGCCGCGCCCTGGCCAGGGTGATCCAGCGTCATGTAGATCACGTTGCGCAGTGCCGTGGCCTGCGCCTCGAGCGCGGCGATCTCCGGATCCGACGCGAGCGCCTTGCGCTGCGCGGTCGGGTACTTCGCGTAGAAGCCGTCGAGCTCCGCGTTGGTGTCGCGAAGGATCTCCTCGGCCTCTTCGATCGGCAGGCGTCGGCGATAGACCGCGCTCCGCTCGATCAACGCCTTGGCCTTCGCGGGGTTCTCCAGCAGCGTCTTGCGCGGAATACTTCTCGCGGCGGCTTCAGCGACCGGCGTCAAGTCGACCGTCGATCCCATCTCACGCATTGGTCCCGCGAGCTCGTCGTACTGCGCGCGGACGCGCTGTTTCGCGGCGCGTGTGGCTTCGAGTAAGTCGTCGATGCTCGCGATCGGCCGGCCGAGCGTTTCCTCGGTGATTTTTAGCTCCGGCATCGCGCGATCGAGGGACTGCTCGAATCGCGTATTTGTCGAGCGGGGCTTGAGTGCCTGCACCAACATGGTGCGCGGCTGCTGCGGCGCGGCCGTGCGAATGGCGCCGGCAACGGCACCGCCGATCCCTCCCTCGCGTGCGCCCGCGGCGGCGCGCTGCGCAGCCCGGCCGCTCGCGCGCAACGCCACGCCAGCGACGGGGAGCACCGCACCGGCCACAACCGCAGTGCCAACCGTGCCGGGATCGCCGCCCGACTGCAGCGCCGCCACGCCTCCGCTGGCGGCCGCCTCGCCAACAGCCCGAGTGCCCAGGCGCGATCCGCTCAGCGCGCGCGACACGCGCGCCAGCGGTGACGCGAACTCGGCGATCTGCTCACCGTAGAAGCCGATTTGTCCGGCCACGGATTCCGGCGGCGTCATCGCCGCTTGCGCCTCGGGATGGTCGATGATGCGCTCCATGCCGAACAGACGCCGCACGAGATCGCCGCCGTGATACACGGTCGAAGCGAGGCCGGCTCCGACGCCGCGCGCGAGATCGGCCGCCGGGTGCGACGGCCCCGTCGATGAGCGAAACACCACGTCGCGGCGGTCGTACACGTCCGGCGCGCGCCCCGCACTGGGGTCAGTCGACACAAACGGGGACCGTGATGGCGCGGCTGACGGCGACGTCACACGCCGCGCGGCGTTGGGATCCGTGGAGACGAACGGCGAGGCCTGCGGCATCTACGGCTTCCATCCCTTCGGCACCCAGCCGCTCTGGCCGTTGATGGTGCGCCACTCGACGGGCTTGCCGTCGATGACACCCTGCTCGCCTTCACGGGGCGTGGCGGTGCCGCCTGCCGGCCGATCGGGCACCGCCGCCTGCGTCGACGTTGACGATAGGTTCTGCAACGAGTTGGTAATCTCCAGCACGCGCTTGATCTTGCGATCGCGTAGCGACTTCGAATCACCCGGCTTCGGGAACATCGCCTTCACGCTGTCCACATCCTGCTGCGTCAGCACGCCCGTGTGACCGTACGCCCGCGCCACGAGTGGCGTGAAGCTCTCGATCAGCGCCGTGTATTCCGCCACGTCGTCGTCATAATTGGCCTGCGCGGCGAGCTTTGCGGCGCCGCCCGCCATCTTCGCGAGCAGGCCCTGCTGGGTATTGATCCGCTCGGACAGTTCGGAAAGTGCGTTGAGAATCGGACCGGCCTGTTGAAACTTGCGCGCGTCCTGCGTCTCGAGCGCCGACGGCACTGGCCGCGGATTCGTAATCGGCTCGCCGTCCGGACCGACATAGCGACCGGTGCGCGCGTCGAAGTTGGCCATGACCGGCACACCCTCGTCGTTCAGCACCTCTTTCGCTTGGAACGAGGGGCCTGGATCCGGTCGCTGAGGCGGAACCGGACTCAGCTCGGCGATCGGATTGCCCTGGAGATCAAAGTACTCGCCGCTCTGTGGATCGAAGTTGACGAACGTCGGCCGACCGCCGACCATCGCCGTTTCGCGCTGCAGGTTCCGCTTCTCCGGTGGCCGGATGCCCTGTGCAATGGTCTCGCGCGTCTGAGGGTCGACGAGCAGCTCGTTGGGTCCGAGCTTCACGGGCTCTTTCGGCTTGATGAGCGACGCGAACTTCGGCGACGAGCCGACGACGGCGCGCGTGAGCTCGGCGATCGATGCCGGGTCCTGGCTCGCCATGCGATCGAGCACGTCGAGCTCGCGCGCCGGCGCCAGATCATTCGCGCGCGCGTACTCGAGCGCCGCGGCGAACGACTCCGGACGATTGCCGCCCTGCAGCACGCCGTAGAACACGCTCGCAACCGCATCCCGCCGGGCGTTCAGGACCGCGAGCGCCGCGTTGTCCTGCTCGTCGAGCCGCTGGAACACGTCCGGCAGTCGATCGGCCAGGCCGGCGTTGGTGAATTCCTGCGTCAGCAGATCGCGATCGAACCGCGTCACGCCGTCCTCGCCGCGCTTCAGCGCGAGCGGCAGCATCGACCGCTCGAACGCCTGCCCGCGCTGCTCCTGCTCGACCGCGGCCGCCTGGGCGCGGCCGGTGCGCAGCTGCAGCTCGCGCGCCTCGTCCTCCTGACCGCGCCGGCGATCCTCGATCGCCCGCTGCCGCTCCATGTCACGCGACTGCTGCCAGCCGCCAATGGTGCGCGCGATCGTGTCCCCGACCGACTGCCACATCTGTGCCTGGCTGTCGCCGCGGCGCAGCTCGAGCTCCGCGGCGCGGCGGCCGGAGAGCCCGAGCAGCTCGCCGATCGTGTCGCCGTACCGCGAGCGGTAGGGCTCACGCACGAACGGCTGCGGCACGTAGTCGACGCGGGTGTAGGGCATCGCGCGCTTACTCCATCGGCGGCAGTGTGGCCAGCCGCGTCATGGCATCAAGCTGGTCCCGCCAGCGCTTGTACGCGTCGTCCTTGTCGGTCGCCCAACGGCGATACAGATCTTCGAACGTCAGCTCGGCGCCGCGGAACTCGGGGTTGAACGCCGCTTGCTCCGCGGCGAACGTGCGGTCATACGCGCCCTGGCGATTCGCGACGTTGCCGCTCCACGTGTCGCGCGCGATGTTGTAGTTCGTCGTGTACGCGTCGGCCGCGTTGGCGCGATTGGCCGTGTAGGTACCGAACGCATTCGCCCGATTGCGATCGTAGGTGTCCGCGAGCTCGCCGAACCGCTGCTGGCGCGCCTGCAGCGTCTGGCCGACGTTGCGATCGTGCGTGTCCGCCGCGCGGTTGTAGACGTTGTGGTAGTTCTGCTCCGCGAAGCGGTTGCCCCACCCGAGCAGCTCTTTCAGCGTGCCGCCTGTGCGCAGCAGACCGCGCGCCGCGGCGCTGTTGGTCATCGCGCGCAGTCCCTCGTCGCGCGCGAACGCATAGCCGGGTTCGCGCGCGGCGTCCTCGAGCGTCGGCGCCTGGAACGGCGTGAGCTCGAGCGGGCCGAGATCCGGCCGGAACGCGTCGTACGCAAACTCGGCGTACGAGAACGGCGCCGGCGCCTCGAAGTCGGCCGGGCGCTCGAACGGCGTCGGCCGAAAGCGCGGAAATGCAAAGCCGTCCCGCGTCGGGGCCCCGGGACTCGTCGGCGGGGGCAGCGCGGGCGGGCGGTAATTGGGAAACGTACGCCCCTGATCGTCGACCGCGCCGTACCAGACATCATCGCCGCCGCCGACGAGATCTTCCCCCGGGGGCAGCACGGCGCCGCCGCCCATATCGCCGCCGGGGCTCGGCGCGCCGTCGGCCGAGACCATCGGCACCCACTGGCCGCCGACCATCTGCCACGTGATCGGCCTCTCAGGGACGTACGGCGTGGCCATCTAGGCACCCCTCCGCAGGTTGAGCAGCTCGCCGAGCGTGTACGCCGCCGTCGCTGGCGTGAAGTTGGCCATCGTCGCCGGCGTGTACGGCGCGGCCGCGGCGCCCGGCGCCTGACCGCTCTGCGCGGGGAAGTTCAGCAACGTGGCGAGCGTCGGCGCCGCGCTGCTCGACGCCCCGGCCGGCGAGGCGCCCGGGATCGCGCCCGGCGAGAGGCCGAGGAGCTGCCCGAGATTGGCCAGCGCGCCCGTCCGCAGGTTGTTGTAGGGCGCGTAGCGCGCGGCCCGCGCCTGGCGCTGGCGTTCCGCCTCGGCCGCCCAGACCGGCGCCATCTCGCGCTCGTAGGCGGCGTGCTCGTCGCGCGCACGCTGCTGCGCGGCGCGCTCTTCATCGCGGAGGCGGCGTTGCTCGAGCTCGTAGGCGCGATCCTCTTCCGCCCAGCGGCGCTGCAGCTCGCGCTCGGCTTGATCGGCGTCCCACTGCCGGCGGCGGAATTCCTGTTCGGCCTCCCAGCGCGCTTTGGCGTCCGCGTCCGCGAGCGCTTTGGCGTCCGCTTCGGCCTTGTCTCGCTCGCGGTAGTAGTCGAGCGTGCGGCCTTCCGACGCGGCCGCGGTCGCCGCGGCCCGTTCTGCCGATCGCGACTGCGCACGATTCGCCATTCCGGTGGTCGCAATGCCGGTGATCCCCGTAATCACGTGTGGTAGCCAGCTGCTTGCTGCCATGCCTGCCCCCGCTGCTCCCGCCGCGGCGGCGCCCCCGGCAGCCGCGGCCCCTCCACCAGCCGCTGCCGCGCCTGCACCCGCGGCACCCGCCGCCGCCCCTCCGCCGCCAAGCAGCCCGGCGAGCGCCGGCGCCGCAAACAATGCCGCCGCGCCCGCCCCAGCGCCGATCGCGACGTTGCGCCAGAGGTTGTTGCGCTGATTCGCATTGCCGTAGTCGTCGAACTTCATGCCGCCCGGCAACGCAATGCCGTGCTGCCGCGCGTAGTTCGCCAGGTCCTCGCGATCGCGCTCACTGAGCTTCTGCCGCCCGTCGAGCCGATAGCCCCGCGACGCCATCCACTGCTGATACGGGTCCGACGCCCGCCAGGCCTGATTCCACTGGTCGAGCGTGTACTCGCTCGTGCCGCGATTCGGCGTCTGCGCGAGATGCACCGGCGGCCGCGTGACCGGCACCGCCGCGTTCGCCGGCGCCGCCGGCACGTACGGATTGGTCTCGTCGCCGATCGGCGGCACCGGCGGCGCGTCGACCGGTGGGTCGAGGCGGTTGCCACCGTCCGTCGTGTAGACGTCCTCCTCGCCGGTGATCCACTCGGACGGGCGCTCGTAGCGGGTGTAGCGGTTACGCGGCGGCATCAGGGCTCCTTCTCACGCATCGATCCGCTGAAACACGATCGAGAGCTCGTACCGCATCGCCGCGGCGGGGTTCGACACGTACGCCGTCGAGTAGCTGACCGGCGTGGCCGCGTCGATTTTGAGCAACCACGTGTGCGCCTGCGGCGCGTTGGTCGCGTTCGCCGTCAACGCGGCGCCGCTGAACGTGCACGTCACGCCGCCGCTCGTGAACGTGATGGTCAACGTGACGGAGCTCGAGACGCCGGCGGCGGTCGTGACGCGCAGAAACGCCGTCACGAGGTACAACCCGGCCGGCAGCGTCGCCGTGGGGATCGCCGTGAGGCCGATCGCGGCGCTCTGGCCCGTCACCGTGATCGGCGTCGTTTCGGCGCGCGGCGTGCTGTCGAGATCGGTGCGCAGCCCGCGAAACCACGTCACCCACGGCAGGCGCATCAGCCCCTGCCGATCGACGAGCGGCTCCCCGTGCGGGATGCGCGGCCGCGGCGTGGCCATCAGGCGCCCTCACGACTGCCCCGCACCTGCTGATACGCGTCGGTGATGCGCCACGGCACCGCCGCCGAGACCACCACCTCGTAGACGCGGCCGCGGCCGCTCCCGAGGTTCCAGAACCGCACCCGCCGCCAGAACTCGCCGATCTTGCCGGCCGACGCGGTGTGCTCGTGTCCCCAGGTCTGCCCGAAGTCGTTCGACACGCGCAGCATCACCTGCGGGTCGACGTCCTGGTCCTCGCCGTCGGCGACGCCGATGCCGGTCTGAAACAGGATCTCGAGCGTGTCGAAAAAGAGGCGTGTGTGCTGATTGGTGAGCGCCGGGGTGCGGCGCAAGCGCCGAATCGGCCGATCGTCGACGTCCGTCGCAAACGCGTGCGACATTTCGTAGAGCACGTTCGACTCGCGATCGGCCATCAGGTGTTTGTGGAAGCCGAAGCAGTGGAACGTCGGCCGCAGGTAGGTGTAGGCGTTGTCCGCGGCGATCCAGGTGCCGCGCTGTGCCCAGCGCTGCGTGGTGAAGTCGTACGCCCAGGTGACGCGCGCGCCCGGAATGGTCAGCAGGTAGAAGGCGTGGCCGCGGTCCTCGTAGGTCTCGCCGATCGCGTTCGACACGTCGCCGTAGGTCGAGAGGGCGAACTCGAGCGCGTGATCGGAGATGCGCTCCGGCGTGAACCCGCTCGCGCGCATGACCTGATACCCGCCGTTCGCGTTGGTCGCCAGCCACACGACCGATTTGCCAGCCTGCTGCAGCGAGAACGGCGCCGCGATGCCTTCTTCGGCCAGGCCGCTGGGATCGACCGCGAACGGGAACCCGGCGCCGCCGACGGCGTACCAGAATTCGCTCGTCTTGCTGCCCGGCAGGAACACGTAGCCGTACGGGTTGACCAGCATGGCTTGCCAGTCGTCGGCGCCGCTGGTGCGCTCGGCGATATCGGTCGGGTCCCAGCTCGTGCCGTCGAACGCCGCGGACGTGCGGATGCGCGCATTGGTGCGATCGAACGCCAGGAAGAAGCTCGCGGCGTAGCCGCCCATCGTCGCGCCGCTCGAGAGCTCCTCGGTCAGCGTGTTCCCGACCAGGTCGTAGCAATAGCCCTTGTCGCCGCTCGTGATGAAGAGCTGCTGGCCGCCGCTGCCGTTGCTGCAGATCGTGGCCGGGTTGTCGTCGACGGCGAGCGTCATGCCGCCGCGCGCTTCGAAGCTCCAGTCCTCGTAGACTTCGTAGAGCGTGTTGCCGAAGATGACAAACACGCGGCCGTTCTCGGCGAACGCCGCGCGGCCGACGGACGTCGGGAACTCGCGGCGCGCGCGGAACCCGGGCGTCGGGTACAGCGCCCAGCGCGACGTCGCGCCGGCGGACTCGATCTGCTCGACGTACCAATTCACCAGCGCTTCGTTCGCCGAGACGGGCGACTGCGAAGCGTAGGCGCCGCCGACGAAGGCCGGGAAGGGCGTCAGCATCGCGAGCAACACCACCAGCGCGCGAGCGGGCATGGCATTCACCTACTCGTTCGTCGCGCAGCCGGACAGCGCGTTCCAGATCACGCGATACGCCTGTTGGATCGACCCATCCGACGCCGAACTGTCGGCCGTCGCGCCGCTGCCGGTCGCGGTGCCGACGATGACCGCACCGGACACGTTGACGCCGACGATGAGGACCGCGGAAATCGACGCATACCCGGCAGGACCGATCAGAAAGGCGCGCGCCAACGCGACACGCCGGGTATGACACGCCGCGGTGTACGCCGGAATGACGCCATTCGCGCTGGCGGAGGCCGCCTCTTCGAGCACTTCCTTCGCCACCTGTGCGCCGAGGTACTGCAGCCGGTTGGTGAACTGCGGGGACGAGACGAGCGCCATCATGGTCGTCGACGTGTTCTGCGCGTGGACTGGTACGGCTGGTACGGCCAGGGCCAGCAGCAGCGTCAGGATCAGCAAACGGGTTCGCATTGGACTGTCCTCCGGCGCGGTGCCCTGCTGTTCCGCCTCGCGCGCCCCGTGCGGAACGATTGAACCGATCATGCGCGCGTCAGCACCCGGTGACGCCGGAGCCGATGTTGTCCAGCACCGTCGTCGCCGTCGTCGACGTGCCCGCGTAGGCGATGATCTTGGCGCTGCCGGCGTTGGTGCCACAGACGACTTCGAGCTTGAGGCCCGCGGCGCCCGGAGCGGTGCCCGAGGCCGTCATCTTCGGCAGCCCGAGGGCACCCGCCGTCAGTGCCGCCGTCCAACTGCCAATGCGGAGCGCCCCGGCGTCGAGAATCGCCATGTTCACGGTGCTGCCGGCCCCGTTGTAGAAGTTGATCGGCAGGCTCGGCTGACCTTGGATGTAGCTCTCAGACGCATTGCCGCCGACCAGCGCCCGCACCGTCGCGCCGGACTGAATACTGATCAAGCCAGCGGTGCTCCCCGTCGGGGACTTCAACACGATGGCGGTGTTCGCGACCCCGCTGTCAACTGACGGCGTAACGAGTTTCGTCACCGTGAGCGTGTCGGTGGCGAACGTCATATCCGGATCGCTGACACACACGCTGCTCCCGTTGAAGAACAGCACCTGATTCGCGGACGCGGTGCAGGTCGTGCCGCCGCCGCTACTCGTCGACGTCATCGGCAGCGGTCGCGGCGCTTGCGCGAGCGACGGCACCGACGACAACATCAGCGGCCCGACCAGGAGCGCCAGGCCGACCGCTATTGCGCGAAGAAGTGGCAATTGAGTTCTCCGCTCGTGGCGCCAGTGCGAATGCCACGGAAGTTATTGAGGAGGTCGTTGCCGACGATCGTTTTGGTCTCATTCACCGACCAGACGTCGCCGACGGTGGTCGTCGGGGCGGTGCCATCGAGGCGATACCGAATCTCCGCCGTCACCAGCTTGCAGATCCCGAGCGTTGCGGCCGGATGGCCGCTGCCTTCGTTGATGGTCGCCGCGGTGAACTGATCCGCGGAGTTGTCGATCGTGAACTGCTCGTAGACGACATAGCGCCACGGCTGCGCGACGACGGCCGAGGCGATCAGCAGCAACGAGAGCGAGAGCGCGAGCGCGCGCGCGCGCACGCGAGGAGTGATCGTCATCGGTACGGTCCTCTCCGGTAGTCGTAGTCAGCGCCGACGCACGCGCCCGGGATGCCGGCATCGGCCGTCGCCAGGCGCGGCGCCGTGTCGTTGTTGCCGAACACCGTCGATCGCGCATCGCGCGCGTGCTGCACGGTCTCGGCTGTCAGGGCCACGCCAAAGGACGGCGCCAGGCGCTCGGCGACGGTGAGCCGCAGCGCCTCCTCGTAGCCTTCGGGCAGGGTGAAGGCGTCCTCGAGCGCAAGGGCCGCGAGGATCCCTTTGGTCTGCAGCCGCACCTGATACGCCGTCGTGGGCACTGGCCAGAAATACAGCGAGCCGTTGACGGTCGTCGGGTTGTAGAACACGTCCGTGACGATCGCGCCGGTCTGCGCCGGCGACGGCAGCGCCGCGTACCATTGCGCGTCGCGCACCGTGATCGGCGAATAGACGCTCGAGACGATGAGCGACGCGCTGAGGATCGCTTTCGGGCGCTTGGCCAGCGGCCAGGTCGCGGTCGAGGGCCCGATCGTGTGCGGACTGAGGCTCGGCGTCAGGGTGAACGTCGAGAACAGCTCCGCGTACGGGCCCTGCCCTTTCGCGTTCCAGAGATCGAGCAGGCGATTGAGCGTGTCGAGCGCGTACTGCAGCATCTCCGGCGGCACCGGATCGATCGGGTCGATCAGCGCGAGCTCGCGCAGCGACCCGATCAGCAGTTCACGCGTCGTGGCCATCAGCGCTCACTGCGGCGCGCTACTTCTTCGCGCCCTTCTTCGGCTTGTCGTCCGCCGCCGGCGACGCGTCGGCCGCCTCGGCCTGCGGCTCGTCGACGATCGGCTCGAGCGACCAACCCTGTTTCCGCGCGGCGTCACACTCGGCGTCGTTCGCCACGACGAGCTCCTTGCCGCCGGCCTTGTGGAGCATGCGTGGGTACTCGAGGTACTGGCCGTTCTTGTCGACATTGCGATGCGGGCTGTTGGCGTCACCCATGTGTGAGGTCCTCGTGCAGGAAAGGGCCCGGGCAGCGGCGCCGCCCGGGCAACAACCACGGATCAGGGAACCGGGCGGCCGCGCTACTGCGGCGGCGCCGAGATCTCGACCCAGTTCACGTAGATCGGGCCAGGCCCATCGGTGCCGGCCGCGAGATACGAGAGGAACGGATACATCTGGACGCCGGCGGTCGCGGTCTTGCCGCTGTTCGTCATCGTGACCGCGCTGAACGTGGAGCCGCCCGCCGCGGAGTAGAACGCCGAGAAGACGCCCGCCTTCGAGACGCAGGACCGCAGCAGGCGTGTCTCGCCGTCGGCCCAGTCGACGGTTGTGTCGTCGGTCCCCGTCGCGCTCGAGACTTCCGCCTTCGAGGTAATCGAGCCGTCGGTCGCGGTGACGCCGATGGTGTGCCAGACGGTGTAGCCGTCGAACGCGGCCGCGTCCTGCCAGGTCTCGTTCTGCCGCCAGCCAATGAGGACCTGGTCGGTGCCCGAGATATCGGTGATGGTGATCGAGGCCGTGAAGCACCCGCCGCTCGTCCCCGCGACGATGACGCCTTCGGTCGTGTTCGCGCCATCGCCGCCGAACACGATCTCGACCCCTTCGTTGTCGGTCGTGTTGTCGGCTTCGATATTGAGCTTACCGTCGACGATCGCCCACGAGGACGCCGTCTTCGCCTGTTCCTCGCGATACGAGATCAGCCCGAGCGGCGAGCCGATCACGACGTTGTCGTCGGTGTCCGAGACGGACTTGATCAGCAGGCCGGTCGCGTCATTCTCCGCGACGATGAAGCCCTGATCGAACTCCTCGCGCACATACAGGTGCCCATTGATATGCGCATCGCCGCCGACCTGCAGGTGGCCGTTGAAGCCCGCCGGCGCGGCATTGAGGCGCGTCCAGTACCCAGTCGGCGTTTTTGCCCCGCCCGGTGCGACGCAGTCCCAGATCACGCCCGCGGCCGCGTCGATCTGCGGCAGGAACGGCTCATTGGCACGCGTGCAGGTGCCGCCCGGGCGCTGATCGCTGCGGAAGACACCCGCCTTCTGCGAGGAGGACGCGACGTAGACGACGGCGCCGCTCGCGTGCGTCGACGCGCGCGAGCCGCCCATACCGCGGCGGACCTGCGCGGTCGTGCCGCTGACGGACACGACGTCCATCCGTTCGCTACCCACATAGATCGCGCCGCCGGCGTCGACGTTGGTCGCCGACGCGAGAACAACGGTGTTGGCGCTGGTGCTGGTGACCGCGCTCGAGAGCGTGGTCGACGTGGTCGCCGTCTGCGTGGGGACGGGGACCGTGTAGAGGAGCAGTCCGAGCAGGACCGCAACGGCTGCGCGCGAGAAGGTCTTGAGGGTCATGATGGTCTCAGGTCTCCTGGTTGTCAGCCGACTAGGCGCAGAGGATGCGCATCGCCGCGAGCTCGCAGTGCAGCCGGCCGAAGCCGAGGAGCACGTCGAAGCGATTCACCCATTTGCGGTTGACCGCGTCGAAGCTGCGGATGAACGCGATGGAGATGCCGGTGTCCGGGTCGGTCGTCTGCGAGACGAGCTCCTCGTTCTTCGGCATGGGGAGCGGCAGGCTGATGCCGGCGAAGGCGTCACGCGTGAACGCGAGGCCCTGCTTGCCAGATTTGCCGTTCGGGGACGTCGTGCCCGGGAAGAGCGTCAGCGTGGCGCCATTGGCCGGCTGCGCGTCGATGTTCTGGTAGTTGCCGCTGAAGTACAGCGTCTCTTTGATCTGCACCGTGGCCGCCGAGATGACGCCGACGGTGTCCGCCGCCACCGTCACCGTCATCGTGTTCGCCGACTCGGTGCGCTCGCGCGTCACGGGGTTCACGCGATACACGCTGCCCAGGCCGATGACGTCGCCTTCCTTGAACGTGTCGCCGGTCGTGCAGGTGACGGCGAGCGACGTGGCGCCGTTGGCGACCGCGCCGTTCAACGTGACGGCACCCGCCCACGTGCCGGCGGTGTGTGACTTCAGGGACATCGACTCGGTCCACTCGAAGCCGTCCGCTTTGCCGACGACGCCCTGGCGGTACAGCTTCTTGATGTCCTCGACCGGCCCGAACCGGGCCAGGTTGCCGTCGGAGCCGCCCTTGATGGCGCGCATCACGGCCGGCGGCACGTAGATGCCCTGGTCGTCGGAGAGCGAGCTCATTTCGACGAACCGCTGGCGCACGGCGGCGGACGTCGCATCGAACGTCGTCGGGTTGGTCCCGAGCTGCCCCGTGATGTTGCCGGTGTTCTTGTAGGCGAACGCCGCGGCGCGCTTGTCGGCTTCGGCCGCGAGATACAGCGCCGCCGGCCGCAGGTACTCCTTCTTCACGCGCTCTTCGCCGCGCTCCATGTTCAGGAGCTTGTCGATCGTGTCCCATTCGAAGTCGATGCCGAAGGGCTGATCGACGACGATGGTCGTTTCGAGGCGCTCGATATTCTGCGGCGTGTACGTGAACCCGTCGCGGATGACAGGCCGCCACGGGAATTTCACGCGGATGCGATCGCCCACGGCGAACTCCTTTTTGAAGTCCTCCTCGTGGTCGTGCCGCATGTTCGCGAAGATCTCCGAGCTGTGCATGAACAGCCGGAGGGTCTCCATCGTGACGTAATCGACCTTCTTGAAGTTGTTGGTGACTGGCATGGCTACCTACGCGCGTTCAGGTCCTCGCGGTCGGCGAGGCGCTTGTATGCGCGAAAGTCCCCGTTCTTCACCGCGCTCTCGGCCTGATCGACCGGATCGGTCGCCTTCTTGCCGAGGGTCGTCGGCGGTTCCGGGGCTGTCGTGACCGTTTTGGCGGCTGGCTTCTTCTCGCCGGCCGCCGCTGTGCCCGCAGCAGGCAGAAAGCGCGCTTCGATCCGTCCGAACCCCAGGAGCAGCTTCGTCGGCGGCAGCGCCATCAACGAGGCCCATTCCTGAATGCCGTCTGGCGTCGAGAAGTACTCGAACAGCTGCGGCATGACCTTCGACTCGAGGATTTCCTGCGCCACAACGTTGTGCGGCCCGATCGCGGCGTTCGGCTGCAGCGCGAGGAGGCCGGCCGGCACGATCTCGAGCAGGTCCGGGTGCACCTTGTCGCGGAACGCGGGATCCGCCTGGCAGTGCTCCTCGATCCGCTTGTTCGCGTCGGCGACGGTGCGCTGCACGCGCTCGACGTGCGCGCGCTGCGACGCGTCGACGCGCGAAGCCTGCTCGCGCTCCTCGAAGCGCTTGTCGGCGATGAACACGCTCATCGCGGCCGTGAAGTCCTCGTAGTGCTCGAACTTGTCCGGCTGCGGAGCGTCCGGCATCGCGCGATAGCGCTGCCACTCTTCCCGCGTCGTCTTCGGCCGCTCGGGTGACGAGTCCGAGGTGCGCGCGTCAGGGGTCGGCCGGTCGGTGCGGGCGAGCTCTTCGCGGAGCGTGGCGCGCAGGCGCAGCTTCTCTTTCAGCTCAGCGATCTCGCCATCGAGTTGCGCGTTGCGCGCCTTTACGTCGGGGCGCGGGGCTTTCTGCTTGTCTGCGGGGTTGGCCGGTTCCGAGGCGGCCGCACGTGACGCGTCCGTTGACGCGGCCTGGTCGCCAGGCTGGGCGGATGACGAGTCCGCAGGGGTCGTCGCGTCCGGGAGCGTCCCGGTCCGGTTCCATTCCTGACGCTGTTCACGCGTCAGCGAGGCGAGGTACGTCGAGCCGTCGACGGGTGCCGGTGACGAGGCGGCGGCTGGGGCGTCGGGTCCCGTGGTGGTCTCGGTGTCCATGTCCCTCCGGTGAAGAGCGGGATCACCCCGGACAACGAAAAAGGCCGTGTGCAGCTCCGCGATCGCTCGCGTGCGTCACACGGCCCCAATTCCGTGGTGATCCCCTTGTGCGCGTCGTGCAGGTTGGGGAACCCGCTACACCGGGCGCGACTCCGGCGGCACGACGGTCAAACCGCTGAGCAGTATGCGGAACGGTTGAGATCGGCGCAACCGATTACACGGTCGAGTCGGCCTCAGAACGGCGCGTTCGGCGCCCGATGCGGGTTCCGGGATCGGCCGTGGCCGATGTGCCAGCCGCGGCAGAGCACGCACTTGTAGGCGTCGAGCGACCCGCCGAGCAGCCGCGCCCGGGCGCGCGCGTTTTTCTTCGAGGGGAACTTCACCTTGCCGTGACAGCCCCGCGCGTCCCGATACGCGACGGCGTTCGGGTCGTACGGGATCGTCGCCATCTCACAGCCCGGCGCCGGCGGGCCCGGGCATGGGACGCAGCGCCGCGGCGCGTTCGGCCTGGCTGACCGCCTGCGCGGCGTCGGCGGCGTGCATCCCGAGCTCGTGCGCCTGGCTGTCTTCGCGGTCGCGGTCGGCGATCGCGCCCTTCTCGCGGAGCTGTTCGAGTGCCTGCTCGCCTTTCAGCTGCTGCAGGCCCAGTTCGAGGTGCGCCTTCAGCTGCGCGAGCTGCACGTCGCGCTCGCCCTTGACGGCATCCGTGTCGATGATGCGCTGCAGCTCCTGGACCTT
>DASPNR010000036.1 GCA_035626395.1 Candidatus Limnocylindrales bacterium
TTGCCGATGACCGGGCGCTGCTGAAGCGGCTGGACCTGCCCGTCAGCTCGGAACTGAAGCCATGAGCACCGGCCCAAGGCCCTTCCGCATCCTGGGCATCCAGCAGATCGCCATCGGTGGTCCCGACAAGCAGCGCCTGAAGTCGCTGTGGGTCGACGTGCTGGGCCTGGCGGTCAAGAGCAGCTTCGTCAGCGAGCGCGAGAACGTCGACGAGGACATCTGCGCGCTGGGCCAGGGCCCGCATGCGGTCGAGGTCGACCTGATGCAGCCGCTGGACCCGGAGAAGAAGCCGGCGGTGCACATGACGCCGCTGAACCACGTGGGCCTGTGGGTCGACGACCTGAAGCAGGCGGTCGAATGGATGACAGCCAACGGCGTGCGCTTCGCGCCGGGCGGCATCCGCGCGGGCGCCGCGGGCCACGACATCTGCTTCATCCACCCCAAGTCGAACGATCAGTTCCCGATCGCCGGCGAGGGCGTGCTGATCGAGCTGGTGCAGGCGCCGCCGGATGTGATCGCGGCGCTGGGCTGAGGCATCTCTAAGCCGAAGTTCCCCGTCGACATGACCCCGTTTTGGGCATCAGTCTCCTCGTAGGAGACGGATTTCTATCGCCAATTCGCCTCCAAAACGTAGGCATGTCTTTTGGCTTGACATATGCATGAATGTCGCCTATTGATGTAGGCATGCATATTCACGTCGTGCCGAATCGCGGATCGCCACCCACCGTGCTGCTGCGCGAGTCCTACCGCGAGGGCGACAAGGTCCGCAAACGAACGCTGGCCAATCTTTCCGACCTGTCGTCCGAGCAGATCGAAGCCATTCGCGCTGCACTGCGCGGCGAGGCCTTGCAGCCCGTCGCGCAGTCGTTGGAGATCACGGCTTCGCGTGCGCATGGTCACGTGCAGGCCGTGACGCTTGCGATGCAGCGTCTGGGATTCGCCTCGCTCGTGGCCTCCAAGCCATCCCATGAGCGCGACCTCGTGCTGGCCATGGTGGCTGCGCGCATCGTGGCGCCGAACACGAAGCTGGCCACGACACGCTGGTGGCACACCTGTACGTTGGCCGCGGACTTCGGCGTGGCCGATTCCGATGAGGACAACCTGTATGCCGCCATGGACTGGCTGCTGGCGCGCCAGGATTCGATCCAGGCGAAGCTTGCCGCGCGTCATTTGAGCGACGGCGGCCTGGTGCTGTACGACTTGAGCTCGAGCTACTTCGAAGGCACCACCTGTCCGCTGGCCAAGCTGGGCCACAACCGGGACGGCAAGAAAGGCCTGCTGCAGGTCAACTATGGGCTGCTCACGAATGCGCTGGGGTGTCCGGTGGCCGTGTCGGTGCACGAGGGCAATGTGGCCGACAGCGCCACCTTCGTGCCCGAGGTGCAGCGATTGCGCGAGCAGTTCGGCATCGAGCACCTGGTCATCGTGGGCGATCGCGGCATGATCGGCCACAAGGCGATCGCAGAACTGCGCCAACTCGACGGCGTCGACTGGATCGGGGCATTGAAGAACACGTCGATCCGTGCGCTTGTCGAACAAGGGCAATTGCAACTCGGGTTGTTCGACGAGCGCAACCTGATCGAGTTGACTGCGCCCGAATACCCGGGCGAGCGGCTGGTGGCATGCCGCAACCCACAACTGGCGGCGCTGCGCGCGCACAAGCGCGAGGACTTGCTGCGGTCCACGGAGAAGAACCTGCAGGCGATCAAGGATCGTGTCGATGCAGGCCGGCTTGCCGGTGCCGATGGGATCGGCGTGAGCGTGGGCAAGATCGTCAACAAACACAAGGTCGCCAAGCACTTCGAGCTGACCATCGGCGGCGACAGCTTCTCCTTCGCGCGCAAGCCTGAAGCGATCTCCGCCGAGGCTGCATTGGACGGCATCTACATCATCCGCACCTCGGTCGATGCACAGCGCATGGATGCTGCTGACTGCGTGCGCAACTACAAGGCTCTGGCCAACGTGGAGCGCGCCTTCCGCTCACTGAAGACGGTGGACCTGAAGGTGCGACCCATTCATCACCGCACTGCCGATCGCGTGCGCACCCATATCTTGCTGTGCATGCTGGCCTATTACGTCGAGTGGCACATGCGTCAGGCTTGGGCTGCGCTGATGTTCACCGACACGGATCAGGCGGCAAAGGCGACGCGCGATCCGGTTGCGCCAGCTGCCCGCTCCGATGAGGCGCTAGACAAGGTCCACCACCGGACGCTCGACGACGGCACGCCGGTGCACAGCTTCCGCACCTTGATCGACGAGATGGCCACCATCGTGCGCAACACCTGCCGAACCCCTGGCGCTGATACCAGCTTCGACGTCTGTACGACTCCAACCCACAAGCAGCGCCAGGCACTCGATCTCATCCGCGAAATCGCCGTGTAGGCAGCAATCGGAAGCCGCATTCCCTCTCAAGTGCTTGTCACTCAAGGACAAATTCGTTCCGCGGGCCGGGGAACTTCGG
>DASPNR010000037.1 GCA_035626395.1 Candidatus Limnocylindrales bacterium
AGTTGCTCAGGGGATCGGCCGTTGCGTGCCAGCTCGACTAAGCGGTCACGCAGCTCGGCTGCATATTGCGGGTGGGGTCTGGGCATCGTGAACTCCTGTTACCATAGCGGTTAGGTGTCCACGAAACCGGGGGAACTCCAGTTCCATCTCCAGGACATCCCGTCATAAATGTGTTCTTCCTTGTTCCGTAGCGAAAGTCTGGCCGTAGCAGCCTCTAGGCAATCCTGACGCGGAGTCATTGCGCACGCGTCCAAATACGCAAAAATCGCAGCCATCTCCTAGAACGAGATTTTCATCTTCGCATTCTTCGGCGGCGTCGAGAGTGCCATTTCCGCAAAATGGTACCGCTATGTCGACGGCAGCGGTAGGCGCAAGCGCCGCGGGAGCGAATGCGTGTGCCTCTCCTTGTTGCTGCCCGTCAATCGTCAGCGTGAAGAGCGAATTGGCTCCTAAGGGATCTGCAGTTCGAAACAGAGGTTGGCCGTTTTCGGTCAGAAGATAAAACGACAGTTGGGCTGGCAGATGCGCGTCAGCGGGGATGCTCTCAGTGATTCGAAGAGAGAAGCTAAAAAACGTGCCAAAGGTTTCAAACGGTACCGTGAGTTCCGACAGAAACTCGTGTTCGTCAAAGAAATATAGGTAAGAATTGGCCGCCGGATTCCTGCCATCGACGATATCCCCAGACACAGAACCTGACGTATGGATGAGTTCACCGACTTCTCCATCGTAGGAGAAGTCCTGAATTTCGACAGTGTTGAAGTCCTGCTGACTTTCGGTGAAATAAAAAGCAGCTGCGCCTGGTATGCCTTCAAAGGCCGAAGTGTCGATCTGCACGGTGTAAAAGCTGACGTTCTGCCCTGCGACCGCAACGTCACAAGCGAAAAGCGCGGCGATGATAAGAGTTTTCATCATTGGACGCATCGGCGGTCCTTTACCGAGTCCCCGGTCCAGCCAAAAGCTTTGGTGCAACCGCCATGCGATCTAAGTCGGGGTTACTAAAAACAAGTGAAAAATTCGCAACAGCGCCGGGACCTAGCGTCGTATCGAGAGTCACGAACGGCTTTCCGCCTGGGCACGTGCGCCCGCTGTCGTTCACTAATCGAAGCGTCGACGGTAGTTCGAGGATGAGTGAGATCGGCGCAGGTATCGATGTCGCTGAACTGTTAGTGACTTTGGCTGTCCCGACGAAGTGTCCTGTAGCTAGGTCCGGCCGGACACCCGAGACTTGTATAGTGACCGAAGAAGTAACGTCGACGGGCCGCATTGGGTCGGACATCCCCACAATGCAGGCGAACTCATCGTGCACCCGTAGCGCCTCTGGTTCGTTGACGAGGGCTGAGCGCAACTGCGCAACAACTCCTACAGTTTCCGACCGCGTCAGTACCGAATCAAATCCACGCCATACCGGAAGACGCACGACGATAGACAGTGCGACGAAGGCGTCGTCCGGGTCCGCCGTTGTGCCTCCGTCAGTAAGGGCCGATATCCCGGATACGGAATTTATCATCGCCTGGATCGAGTCCGCAGCAACGGGTACCGGTGATCCTCCGGCAGAATCGTTCGCGTAACTGGCTTCGCCGTCCATTGGGTGATGAAAGGGTACAAACAATTCGGCATTGGGCGCTTCATTGGATGCGTGAAAGATTGGAGAAGGAAGCCCTGCGAGTTGCGGGCCCATGTACGTCACCTTGATCTGCGATGAAGCCCGCTCGGCTGCAGTCAAAGTCGTGAAGTAGCTGAAAGGCGTTACCGTCTGTGCCTCGGCTGCGAAGGTAGGTAAGAACAAAACTCCGACTGCCAGGAGGCATCTCGACAGAACCATGCTCTTGGCCAAAACAATGGCGGAGCGTGTAAGTTTTTGAGGACGCATTATTGGCACTCCTGGCCCTGCTTCTTTTTGGATTCGCCAGTGGGAAAGTCCCAGCCGTGCCGCGATCCCCAGAAGGAAAGCGCGTTCAACAGGCTCGCACTTGGCGTTCCCCGTGCCGTACCAAAGATAGTCGACAAACTTTTCGGGTTTTCTGTTGGCCAAAAGGTTCGATGCTTCGACCAGGACATGTAGCCAAGCCATTCCCCACGATTTTGACCCGTCGCGCAGAGGACGCCCACCTCAAACAGCGCCGTAACAACAGCGATGTCCTCGGGCGCCCGAGGAAATTGAGGATGGTCCAGCATAATAGCAGGAACTGGGTTTGAACTTTGCTCTCCCGGCCTGACACGATCCTGGTTGTCTAACCCATTGTAGTAAGGGTCTACCGCCAGGATATGGCCGTCCACGCGCCAGCGGGGCGTCGGTGCGGTTGGATCACGGTCCAGGTCGAGCAACTCACCACCCGGCACCTCGAGCTCGACCGATGAAAGTTCCCGATCAAGCCCCGCCTTGGTGCGGCCCGACAATTGGACGACTTGAATGAACATTATCTCATCGCATGGAGTGATGTCGCAGACGTCTGTCGGATCGAACTCGAGATATATGCCGCGGCCGCCGAAGTCGTTGACGACGTTATCCCAAGGGTCGGGCGCATCCTGTTCGACCACCTTGAACGGAAATTCGCGACATTCGCTTCGCTGCGGCGGGTCCTCCCCAGTCCACAACTCGACGCGTACCAGGCGTTCGCCTGGATCAACGGAAGGGACCGTGAGGAGCCGATAAGGCTGGTGAGTAGTGTGGTCCCTTGGCATCTGCTCGTCACCGTCAAAGCAATAACGCCACCAGCAGGAGCTTGGTCCGATTGCCCATCCACTACAAATGATTTCAATTTCATCACCGACGTTACCGCAGCCAGGTTCAACAGCCAGACTCTGATCGTCGCCAACGAAGGGGCTCAGCGCGTGAAGGACAGCGATATCCTTTATAACTACGATGCGGGCCTGAAGAAGATCCTGAACGCGAATGGCCAGATGACTATCGATAGCACAGCGGTTGTCGGAAACGGGACGGTCGATCAGGACAGCGACGGGCCGGTGCCTTGGACGAAACTGGCGACTCTGGCGGAGCAGTACGCCGGCAGGCGAGGCGGTCTTGCCATAGTGCCTAGTAGCGAGCTGAACCGAGCCTAGTACACGCCCTGCTGCACCAACCTGCGATGACCCTGATGCGAAAATTAGGTTCTCTACGATTGCGCAACTACGGTCTGTGACCCGGTTGCGGTACCTGCTGCGCTAGGCTGTTGAAACGACTTGAACAGCTTGGTCCACAGATCCAGTACCGCTGGATCGATCTTTTCTGGTCCATCCTCCAAGATTCTTTCCTTGACGCGCTTCGCCAATTCTACCTTCCAGCCAGGTTTGGCGAGCGTCACGCCGTGCTTGGCTGCCCAAGCCTCAATCTGCGGTACGATCCGCGGCGCGCGGGGACAGGAAAGGACAGGAAAGCGGTACCAGCAAGCCTTCGCGGCATTCGCGCAGTTGTCAGAATGGACCTTATCGGACCCGGGCGAGACCATGGAACCGGTGGCGATACGATGCGGAAGTGCGTTTGAATGTCTTATCCGCCATCGGCGTGATCGAGGCCACCGTGCCGTTCGCCTGCGCCGACACCGTCGTGACCGCAACGGCAACGAGCCCGGAAGGCGACACGTCGGAGTTCTCGCCCTGCGCCGTCGTCGACGCCGGCGAGGACGCGGGCGTGCTGCAGTTCTCGCAGATGAAGTTCCTGGGCTACGAGGAGCAGGGCTTCGTCACCGTTCTGGTCTCGCGCAGCGGCGGCAACACCGGCACCGTCACCGTGCATTACGCCACCGCGGACGACAGCGCCACGTCACCAGCCGACTACATGGCGACTTCGGGGACGCTGACGTTCGGCGATGGCGAGTTCCCCAAGTCCTTCGACGTGCCGCTGGTGCTGGACGGCGAGGAAGGCGGCAACGAAACGATCGAGCTCGTCCTGACCGATCCCACCGGCGGCGCGACGCTCGGCACGCTGGGCACTAGCGAGATCCTGCTGTTCGACTGTCAGCGGGAGCCCAATAATCCCCAGTCATGGGAATCGAATTTTCCCCACCCTCCCAACCACGGAGGAAAGCGATGGGGATTGAAAACGAGCACACGGAACGGAGCCTGAGCCTCGGGACATCTGGTCTCGAGGAGGGCTTGATGGTCAGGCGGGAGCGGTGGGAGGACATCCAGCGGCTGCGGGTGGAGGATCGGCTGTCGGTCTCGGAGATCAGCCGGCGACTGGGACTGGATCGGAAGACGGTGCGAAAGTGGCTGCGACAGCGGCGCTGGGAGCCGTATCAGAGGCCGGACCGCGGCAACACGCTGCTGGCCGAGCACGCCGAGTTCCTCAAGCGTCGTGCGCCGCAGGTTCACTACTCGGCCCGGATCCTGTTCCAGGAGCTGAAGTCCGGCCGTGGCTATCGCGGTAGCTACGACACCGTAAAACTCTTCGTCCGACCTCTGCGCGCCGTGCAGGAGCAGGCCGAGTGTGCGCTGACGCGGTTCGAGACTGCGCCGGGACATCAAAGCCAGGTCGACTGGGGCGTGGCGCGTGTCCACTTCCGCCACCAGGCCGTGGAGCGGCACTTCTTCGTGCTGACGCTCGGCTTCAGCCGTCGCGGCTTCTATCGCGGCTGCCCCAACGAGCAGTTGCCGACGTTCCTGGACTGCCACGAGCAGGCCTTTGAGTATTTCGGGGGTCGCACCGCCGAGATTCTCTACGACCGGCCGCGCACCGTCTGCCATCCCGGCGCCGAGGGGCGATACTCTTGGAATGCCACGTTCAAGTCCTTGGCGGACTTCTGGGGCTTTGAGCCGCGGCTGTGCCGGCCCTACCGGGCCCAGACCAAGGGAAAGGTCGAGTCCGCCGTCAAGTACGTCAAGCGCAACTTTCTGCCTGGTCGCACCTTCATCGACGACCGTGATTTCGACGAGCAACTCCTGGCCTGGATGTCCGACGTCGCCGACGTGCGCATCCATGGCACCACGCACGAGCGGCCAATCGACCGCTTCACCGCAGAGCGGGCAAGCCTGGTCTGCACGCTGGGACATCCCAGCTTCCGGCACGAGGCGCGTCTGTCGCGAATCGTGGCTGACGACTACCTGGTCAGCCTGGCCACCAACCGCTATTCGGTGCCGTTCGCACTGATTGGCAAGACCGTGGAGGTGCTGCGGCGCGACGGTCGCATCAGCGTCTTCCACCACGGCGAGCTCGTTGCCGAGCACGCCGAGCTGACCGGCAAGTACCAGATGAGCATCCAGCCCGAGCATGGACCCGGGGCAATCGCCCGCAATGCTCGGCAGCGGCGATCCCAGCCCGCGGCCAGTGTCGCGGCCAGCATGGACATCGCCGAAGTGCAGGTCCGCGACCTGAGCGTCTACGATCGCGCCGCCGGCGTGCAGGTGCAGCCGTGAACGCCGGGCAGCTGGAGAGACTGCAGGAGAATCTGCAGCGCCTTCGCCTGTTCAAGAGCAGAGAGCGTCTGGAGGCGATTCTCCAGGACGCTACGTCCAAGGAGATGAGCTACGCCGACTTCCTCGACGTCGTGCTGACCGAGGAGGTCGTCTCCAAGACGCAAAAGAACGTGCCATGCGCACCAGCCTGGCTCGCTTCCCGTTCGTCAAAGGCCTGGACGCGTTCGAGTTCTCCTACCAGCCCTCGATCGACAAGAAGCAGGTGCAGACACTGGCCACCTGCCACTACCTCGAGCACGGCGAGAACCTGCTGATCCTGGGTCCGCCCGGCGTCGGCAAGACCCACTTGGCGGTGGGACTGGGGATGCGCGCCATCGAACGCGGCTACCGCGTCTTGTTCACCACGGCCGCGGCGATGATCGCCAGCCTGACCAAGGCCCTTGGCGAGAGTCGCCTGGAGGAGAAGCTCAAGTTCTACTCGGTCCCGCGGCTGCTGATCGTGGACGAGATCGGCTATCTGCCGATCGACAGGACCGGAGCCAACCTGTTCTTTCAACTGGTCAGCCGCCGGTACGAGCGCGGGCCGATGATCCTGACAAGCAATCAAAGCCTCGGAAGTTGGGGCGACGTGTTCGGTGATCGTGTCATCGCCACCGCGATCCTGGACCGCCTCCTGCACCACGCCATCACGCTCAACATCCGCGGAAACTCCTACAGGCTCAAGGACAAGCTCAAGGCTGGCCTGGTTCAGGAAGCAGAGGCGCAGCAGTGAAACTCAGGGTGGGGAATTTT
>DASPNR010000039.1 GCA_035626395.1 Candidatus Limnocylindrales bacterium
GATTCCACGTACTGCGTGATCGCTTCGGCCACGCCTGCGGCGCGCTGCGGCTGGTCGGCGCGCCGGTCGCTGGCGCCGGCGGCCTGCCGGGCCAGGTGATAGCGGACCGTGCTCTCGGAGACGCCCAGCAGCCGTGCGATCCGCCGGCTGCCCGTCCCCAACTCTGCCAGATGCCTCATCGTTACCCTCGCGTCGACGCCCAGCTTCACCGCCCAGCCACCTCCCGCGGATGCGGGAATCTGGCCGGAGGCCGCCGCGGCGTCAGGTCAGAGGGTGCGCGAAACTGGCTGTCGCCTTAGGGCGAGGATGGCGTGTCGCGCTACAGTTGATCTCAGATGCGAGGCGACGCGCACGCTCTTGTGGAATACCTCGACCGTCATCAGCGTGGCGCGCACGTCGACGCGCTTTTGCACGAGTTGGTACGGCACGCTGTAGAAATGCCGGTCGAACTCGACGTGGTAGTCGATGCCGACGCCGGCGTTGACTTTCCACTCGCAGGCCTCCATGCGTTTTGCTGGAAGTGGTCTTAATGCCGGCCGGTCAAGCTCGAGGAACAGCGACCGGCGCGTGCCGTCCATCCGTGACAGCGGCCGGTCGTTCAGCCAGGCAAGGCGCTCGGCCACGGCCGCATTGGCTTCGGCGACAGAGAAAAATGTTTGGTTACGAAGCGGGGCGAGCACCCAGCGCTCGACCTGCTGGACGGCGTTCTCGACTTTCGACTTGTCGCGCGGCTTGGCCACGCGCGCCGGCAGGATCGTCGTGCCGTAGTAATTGGCCAGTTCCAGATACGCCTGGTGCAGCGACGGCTCGAAAAAGTCGGCCTTTACCACACCGGTCTTCAGGTTGTCGGGGACGAGCACCTCGGCTGTGCCGCCGAGAAACTCGAATGTACGGATGTGCGCCAGGATCCACGAGCGGCTGGTCTGATCGGGGAAAACCTCAGCGTACGTAAAACTGCTCGCGCCGAGCGCGGCCACGAATACGCTGGCGTCGGCGACTTCGCCGGTGCTCGGGTTCGTGATCGGCACCGTCATGCCCGCCCAGTCGACGAACAGCTTCTCGCCGGCGCGGTGACTCTGGCGCATGACAACGTCGAGCGTGCCGCGCCACTGGCTGTAGAGCTCGCAGTAACGCGAGTAGCTGTAGGCCCGTTCGCCGCGCTCGGCCTTGTACTCGAGCCACAGCAACTCCAGCGTCACGCCCCGCCGCTTCATCTCCCGGTGCACGTGAGCGAAGTCGGGCAGGTCGTGCTCGGCCGGACGCGGACCGCGGACGTAGAGCCGCGCCTCGAGCTCGGCCTCGTCCATGGCCGCCGCCGCGGCCCAGTCGATGCCGGCCGCGCGCGCCCGCGCCTCGATGTCGACAACGGTGCTGACCGAGACGTCGCAGCTCCGGGCCGCCGTCCTAACCGATTGCCCGAGGCCGAGCCTGAGTCTAAGAATTTCTCGTGTCCTGCGCATAGGTAGTTTGTGTGCAGGCATGGTGCCCTCCCTTTCGTGGTTGTTGGGGAGGGCACCCCTGCCTTTTCGGTCCAGCCTCGCCAGACGCACCTGTGCCCAGACAATCCAACTCCGCGGCCGGTGTTCGGCTTCGGAACAGGTGTTCGGCTTGGCTCGGAATGGGTGTTCGGCTTCGGTCGGAATAGCCGTTCGGCTTCAGTCGGAATCAGTGTTCGGGATCAGTCGGAATCTGCACGTGCCGACGCGACTCAGGCAACCGATGGGATCGCCCGTGATGCTCAACGACGTGTGGGCTCTGGATTTCATGCACGACCGGCTTTATTGCAGCCGGCCGTTTCGCACGCTTAACGTCATCGACGAAGCCAATCGCGAGCGCCTTGCCATCGAGGTCGGAACGTCGATCCCGGCGTCGCGTGTCGTGCGCGTACTTGAGCAACTCGTCCAGATGCATGGCCGTCCGGCGGCGATTCGCTGCGACAATGGCCCGGAGATGACTAGTCAGCGATTCTCCGAGTGGTGCGACGAACAGAAGATCGAGATTCGCTACACCCAGCCGGGCAAGCCCGAACGGAATGCCTACGTCGAACGGTTCAACCGCAGCTACCGCGAGGAAGTGCTCGACGCTTACTTGTTTGGCTCGACGCCCTGGTCACGGCGGATACGAGCAACGCGGCGCGCTTACTCGCAAACGGGCGCGCCCGTCGCGCCCATCACTGCGATACCGCCGGAACCGCGATTATCATTCTGGCGCAGCCAGGCGGTGACCCACTGCTTCTCGCCGAACGCCGCGACGGCAGGCCAGAAATCGAGACGTTTGTCCTCATCGGCCCTGCCATCGACAGCAACAGGCGGCGTCCACGTCAGACCGGCATCGGTGGAGGACGCAAGTGCGACGTCCGCATCAAACCCCGATGCACCTGCAACGGGAAACGCAGTGCTCCATGTAAGCAGCCAAGTGCCGCGGCGATCGGTGGCAATTTTCGAGAAGAGGTCGTCGGCATCGTCGCTGCCCGCGTACGATGCGACTGCCGCCGGGGCGGACCAGGTAAGCCCGTCATCGGTAGAGCGACTGATGAGAATGTCCGAATCCCCGCCGATCGTCCCGGCTAGTGAACTCGTCGATGTCCACGTAATGATCCATCGATTGTCGCCATCGGTCGCAAGGTCCGCAAGCAACTGATCACCGTCGGCAGCGATTGATGGCGGACCGGCGACCACGACTGGGGTTGTCCAGGTCGCGCCGTCGTCGAGCGACCGTGAGAAGAGCAGCTGGCTTCGATCTGCAAACTCAGGAACCGTGATCACCCACGCCGCGCCCCACGTTCCATTGCCCGCCACTTCGATCTTGCCCCAGGGCGCGGTCTCAAGCGCCACCGCGGTCGCAGGCTGGCTCCATGACTGACCACGATCGAATGATCGACTTACTTGCACGCCGCGCGCGGATCCGGAGGCGTCGTAGCCGTGCCAAGCGGCGATCCAGGCGCCAGCAGGGTCCGCGGCCAGATCGAATTCCGATGAACTGCAACCTGCCGGGAGTCCCGTGACCGAGAGCCGTGGAGTTCCCCAATGAAGGCCGTCATCATCCGAATGCGCGCTCACGAGGACGCATTTACCCTCGCGAACCTCAGGCCACATTGCCATCCAGAGGCCTGCGCCGTCCGTGACGACTTGCGGCCAATCGACGATGTTTTCAGAGCCGGCAAGAACTCGCCGCTTTGACCACGTGCCACTGGCCGGGTCGCGCCGCGAATACGAGGCATCCAGCGAGTATTTATGGCGGTCAGGTGTTATGCGCACCTTGCGCAGCCACACGGCGATAGCGGTGCCACTCGGCCCGGCTGCGATACTGGGCGGCCACGCCCAATGCGGTTGCTGATCTTTAGCCTGGGGCTGCAAACGCTCGACCGGATCGAACCAAGGTATGTCGCAATCTTCAGGAAGCGTTGTGGTCGTCGTGGTTTCGGGCGGAATGCTCGTCGACACTGCAACCCTTCGGCCAATCGTTCCCATCTGCCAGTGGGATTTCCACCAAACGATCATCGTCCCATCATGAAGATCTTCGACGGACGAAAGATACGTCGCTCCCGGTGCAGCCAGGCTAAGACGGAACTGCTCTGTGCGTGTCGTGCCGTCCAGCCCCAGGACCCGCCCGTTGACATTACCGCGACGCATCCACGCAAGAATCGCAGCATCGTTGTTGGCCAGCGCCGTCCACCTTTGCCAGTGCGCGCGGATGCGACCTAGTCGCGTTCTTTGCACTACGCTACCGTCCTCGGCCAGCCGCAGGAATGTGAGCGCGTCGCCCCGAGGCGTGGGAACAGGCAGAAGGACACGGTAGGCGCCGTTGCTGTAATCGAGCTGTGTGATGCCGTGTTCTTGCTCATTGCATGACGAGGTCAGCAGCTGAGGCTTCGATAAAGGCTTCCCGTCTTTGCCAAACGCTCGAACACGGACGCAACTTTCGATTCCGCGCACCCAGAGCACGACAAAGCCTCCTTGGCCGTCGCAGGCCAAGCCTAACGGGTACGGCTCATTGCGCTGACGATCGAACCGGAAAGGCTCTTCGAGACGTCCTGCGGCGTTTGTCCGTTCGATGAAGCGGCGATCGTGATCGGCGAGCCACTGCGTGTACAAACGTACTGTCACGCCGTAAGAATCTGGTTCGCAGCTCTCCGAGATCGCCGGCGTCAGTTTTCCAGTTGCACTCTGGAGCTCGGAACCAAATGGGCCAGGCATCTCCGCCCTTGCCACCGATCCGGTGCAGACGCCTACAGCAATGAACGCGGTGAGAACGGACGCCTTACCGAAAAAGAGCATTAAGTTTGTCCCCCGACACAACACTAGTGCATCGGAAGGCGTAAGAGAACACGAATCTACTGAGTATGGCCTAAGCTTGGCTGTCCTGGCGATACGCCTTGGTAGCCGTGCTCGGTGACCAAGTAGTCGTGAACTGGCCAAGTTGACGGGGCCGGCACCGGTCGACTCGACGTGATTGCCTCCGCCATGCCGGCGGCACGCTACGGCTGATCGGCGCGTCCGTCCCTGGCGCCGACGGCGTGCCGGGCCAAGTGGTAGCGGACGGTGCTCTCGGAGACGCCCAGCAGCCGCGCGATCTGCCGGCTACCCGTCCCCAACTCTGCCAGATGCCTCATTGTCACCCTCGCATCGACGCCCAGCTTCACCGCCCGACCACCTCCCGCTCATGCGGGAATCTGGCCGGAAGCCGCCGCGGCGTCAGGTCAGAGGGTGCGCGAAACTGGCTGTCGCCTTACGGCGAGGGTGGCGTGTCGCGCCACCGACGATTACGACGAACACCGGAGGAGACGACCAGCCGTCCTGCAGATCTGGTCTGCCGTGACTTTACGGCAGAGCGTCCGAACAGCTTTGGGTAGCAGACCTCACGTACGTCGCGACATGGCGCAGGTTCGTCTACGTCGCGTTCGTCGTCGACGCGTTCTCGCGAATGGTCATCGGCTGGCGCGTCTCGACTTCGCTACGGCCGATCAAATGCACTGGAGCGCCCGATCAAGCGCTCGCCGCGCAAGACGTCGGTGACGGGCTGATTCTCCATAGCGACCGTGGGTCGCAATACGTGCCCATTCGCTACACGCAGCGACTTGCCGAAGCCGGCATCGCGCGATCGGTCGGCAGCGTCGGCGACGCGTACGACAACGCTCTGGTCGAGAGTGTGAACAGCCTGTACAAGGTGGAATTGGTTCGGGGTCGTGGACCGTGGCGTGGCATCGACGACGTCGAGCGTGCATCGACTGCTTCAACAACCGCCGGCTGCTCGTGCCGATTGGCTACGTTCCGCCGCCGGAATTCGAGCAGGCCGACTTCGGTCTGCAAGACAGTGCCGTCATGTCGGCGGCACTCAACTAAACGAGTAAACGCGACTCCGGAGAAACTCGGGGCGGTTCAGTTCGAACGTGATCGTGCTTTTTGCATCGGCAGCCAACCAGGTTGAGCGCTTCTGTGCTGTCGGATGTTCCGTCTCCTCTCGGGGTCGCCGTTGAGTGAGTTCTTACCTTGCCGAGCACTACACCAGCGAACGAGGAGCACGCGCTCCGTTCCTGACCTTGGGTGCCGCTCCGCCTCGAGCGGACTCTCTCCGCGGTGTCTCACAGCTGCGAGCGTCGGCAGCCGTTTGCGCGGAGCGGCGCGATCAAACGCAACCGCTCTATGCTCCGGCAGCACCCGTCGGCGCGCATCGAACAACGAAGGCGAATCACCCTTGCAGCAGGCCTGCGATGGTCGCATCGTTGCATCCATGCAAATAGCACGAGTGCTTCGTTGGTTTCCGGTACTCCTCTTCTGTCACGGCAGCGCTATGGCTTCGGACACCGTTATTCCCGGACCGGCCAATCCGAATCTGGCCGGACGCGCAGAAGGCTACGTCTGTTGCGGCGGGGACGCCGTGCCCGGACAATCACCGGTCGAGGTCGTGGGACTGACGATTGATGCGTGCGGCGAGCTGGCGTTTTCCGTTACAGGGCAAGTCTCGTTCTCGCCCGGAGCTCCGCCGGGCAACAACCCGGATGGCGACGGTGACTTGGACATGACGAACTTTGGCGATGGCATCTCGGCTCCCGTGAAGGTTCGAGCCAACGCTCTCGTCGGCGTGTTTTTGGGCGACGAGTCACCGACCGGCAGCAACACCCCGGCGCAACTCGATTTCAGCTCCGGGCTGGCATTCACAAGCGTCGCCCCCGCTATCGGCCAGATCTTCTTCATCGGCGACGGCCTTACCTCCGATACCAGCGCCGGCATGTTCGACGGTACGCCTCAGTCGTTCGTGGTGCCCACCGACGCAACCGGCCTCTTCCTCGGCACCACCGACGGCATCGGCTGGTTCAACAACTCCGGCAGCTTCGATGTGAACGTCGCCGAGGTACCTGCCTCGCCCGATGAGGTCTGCGGCGACCCTGCCGGCCCCGAGGGCATTACGGCAACGGATGCGCTGTACGCTCTGAGAGCTGCCGTGGGAACAGTGTTGTGCCGCGAGTGTGTGTGTGACGTGAATCGATCGGGATCAACCGTCGCCACGGATTCTCTGGCGATTCTGCGGCATGCGGTTGGGCAGGACGTTTCGCTCGCGTGCGACTGTTGCGCCGACCTGGGATAGTCACGGGTATCTGCTGGGATACCGACGCCGTCGACTCGGAAGCATCGGCAGTTCGCCGAGGACGCCAAGCGCACGCTCCAATGTGGTGAGCGTGACATCGTCAAGCTGCGAAGATTGAGGACGACCGCCATTCGCTGCGTCTGGCTCGCCCGGCAACCCCGAACGAACCATCTTCCGCTAAGCGAAGAACTAGCCAAAGATACGAACGATCTGCCGATAGAGGACCGGCCGCGGCGGGGCTTGCTGCAGTGAGGCGCAAACTCCGCAACGGCGGGCCTGCCACTCTCGGCAGGCCCGCCGCAAGCTCCTGCTCACCCCATGCGATGCAGCGCGCACAGCTTGTTGCCGAACGGATCGCGCAGGTAGGCCAGGTACATCTTGCCCAGTCCGCCCTCGCGCACACCCGGCGGATCCTCGCAGCTGGTCCCACCGTTGGCGACGCCCGCGGCGTGCCAGGCATCGACCGTGGCCGGGTCGGGAGCGGCAAAACCGATGGTGCCGCCGTTGGCGGGCGCGGCCGGCTCGCCGTTGATCGGAACGGTCACGGCGAAGACGCCGTTGGCGGAGAGGTAGAAGAGTCGGCCCTTGTCGTCGGTGACCGCAGGCCGGTGACCGAGCGCGCCGAGAATCGCGTCGTAGAACTTCCGAGAGGTCTCGATGTCGTTGGAGCCGACCATGATGTGGCTGAACATGAACTTCCTCCTGCGTGGATGTGCATCGGCCTTTGGCCGACGCGCGTGGAAACCTTCTTGTCGTGACGCAGCGGCGGGTTCAATCGGCGACGGCTTGCACTCGCGGCAGCCGCACCACGAACTCGCTTCCCTTTCCCGGCCCCTCGCTATGCGCCTCGATGCGACCGCCGTGCAGCTCCACCAGCCGCTTGGCGATCGTCAACCCGATGCCGAGTCCGGACTGCGACTTCTCCAGCGACTGGTCGACCTGATTGAACAGCTCGAAGACCTGCCCGAGCATCGCCTCCGGAATGCCGATGCCGTTGTCGCGCACGCGAAGGCATGCCATCTCGCCATCCGTCTCGACCGTCACACGGATGTCGCCACCACGAGGCGTGTACTTGGCGGCATTGTTGATGAGGTTGGCGAGCACCTGCGACAGCCGCGTCACATCCGCCACGACCACGACCGGATCCGGCGGAACTTCGACGACGAGCTCGTGTCCGGCCTCCTCCACCATCGGCTGGCTCGTCTCCACGGCGCTGCGCACGACGACCGATAGCTCGACGCGCTCGGTGCGCAGCTCGATCCTTCCCCGGCTGAAGCGGCTGACGTCGAGCAGGTCGTCGACGATGCGGACCATCTGCGCGAGCTGGCGATCCATCATCCCCAGCACCCTGGTACACGCCTCCGAATCGCCGCCCGACATCTTCAGCACCTCGATGCCGTTGCGTATCGGCGCCAGCGGGTTGCGCAGCTCGTGCGCCAGCGTGGCCAGGAACTCGTCCTTGCGGCGGTCCGCGTCGCGCAGCGCCTGCTCGTACTTCTTCCTGTCGGTGATGTCCTGAATGACGGTCAGCGCGCACGGCTCGCCGCCGATGTCGATGATCTCGGCCGAGAGCAGGCCCACGACCTCGTGCCCGTCGCGCATGCGGAAGCGGTACTCGCGGTTGCGCAGCCGGCCCGCCTCCTGAACGGCCGCCAGCTCCGCTTCGCGATCTCCGGGCTGGGCCCACACTCCCAGCTCGGCCGTGGTCTTGCCGATGGCCTCTTCGCGCGAGTAGCCCGTGATGGCCACGAACGTCTCGTTGACCTCCACCAGCTTGCCCGTCACGAGCGAGGAGATCGTCAGGCTGAGCGGGCTCGAATTGAATGCCTTCGCAAACCGCTCCTCGCTCTCGCGCAGCGCCATCTCCACGCGCTTGCGCTCGGTGACGTCCATGGTGGCGCCGAGCATTCGCACCGGCCGCCCTTCCGCGCGTATCACCTGGGCGCTGTTGAACACCCAGACCACTTCTCCGCTCGGACGCACGACGCGGAACTCGGCCTCGTAGGACTCGTCCTGCGCCAGCGCGGCCTCGATGGCGGCGTTGACGACGTCGCGATCGTCGGGATGAACGAGGGAGACGAAGCCGGCCAGGGAAGGCGGGACCTGGCCGGCCTGGATTCCGTGAATGGAATAGAAAGTGTCGCTCCAGGAGATGCGGTCGGCGACGACGTCCCAGTCCCAGATGCCGATCTTCGCAGCCTTGGTGGCGAGCTGGAACCGGTCCTCATCGTGCCATGGCTCGGTGGTGGCGGTGGCGCGCGGCTCCCCTCGTGTCTTCACCCGCGAAAGGTAGCGAAGTCGGGGACGATAAGGAATTGGCGGAGCGAGCCGGACTCGCGCCGTCGTTGCGCCCCCGTTAGATTCCGCGACCCGGCATGCGGCGCGTTCATCTCTTCGAGTTCGAGGACCAGCCGTGGTGCCCGGCCATATTGCGCAACGCGTTGACCGCCTACCTGCGCTTCGTCGTGACGCTGACGCGGCAGACGCGTCCGGTCGTGCCCGCCCTGGCCGATCTTCTGCGCAGCAGCGGCGAGTCGCAGATCGTGGATCTGTGCTCGGGCAGCGGTGCGATTGCACGGCATCTTCGCAGCGCCCTGGCCGAGCAGGGCACCGGTGTCCGCCTCGTGCTGACCGACCTGTATCCGGACGTCGACGCCATGCGCGCAGCCGCCGACGCTTCCGGCGGCGCGATCGAGGCGCGCACGGTGCCGCTGGACGCCACGGCCGTTCCTGCCGACCTTCCGGGCGTGCGTACGATCTTCAACGCATTCCATCATTTCGCGCCGGCGCAGGCCGGCCGCGTCCTGGCCGCCGCAGCCGAGGCCGGTCGCCCCATGGCAGTGGTCGAGTTTCTCGACCGCAGCCCGATGTCGCTGCTGGGCGTGCTGTTCTCCCCATTCCTGCTGCTGGCGGTGGCGCCGTTCCTGCGGCCGCTGCGGTGGCAGGTGCTCGTGCTGACCTACCTCTTGCCGGTCGTGCCGGCGATGGTTCTGTGGGACGGGATGGTCTCGTGGCTGCGCGTGTACTCGGTGCGGGAGCTCGAGGAGCTGGCCGCATCGGCCGCCGTGTCCGGCTATCGGTGGCGGGCAGGCCGATGGTCGAGCGGCCCGTTTACCGTCACGTATCTTCTCGGACAACGCTCATGAGTGCCGACAGCGAACTGCACGCAGACGTGCTGCGCCGTCAGTACGCGGCCAACGTCGACAACCGGCTGCAGGCCGCCGGCCTCGGCGCCCTCGCCCTTGCCGCCGCGGTCTATCCGCTCGTGCTCGAGTGGCTCGCGCACCTCATGGGACCTCGGGTCGTGGCTGCCGTGTTGGCCCTCGCCTGCTGCGCGGCGGCGATGGCGGCGACGACCACCGCATCCCGTCTGACGCGCGCAACGACGGCGGCGCTTGCCGCCGGCGCGGCCATCACCGCGAGTGTGACGCCGCTGCTGCTGGTGGCGGCCGGCGTCCATGCCACGCTGGCGTATCTGTTCCTCATCAGCCTGCGCGAGCAGCGCTCGTTGATCGAGCGGGTTGCGAAGACGATCCAGCCGGCGGCGCCGGACTTCATCGGCCCGTACTGCCGCGGCGTCACCGCGCTCTGGGGCACCGTCTTCATCATCAATGCGACGGTGCTGGCGGCGCTCGCACTGCTGGCTCCGATCGAGGTCTGGCGCGCCGTTGCAGGCGCAGGCGTCTGGGCATGGATGGGCGTTCTGACCGTGGCCGAGTTCCTTGTGCGCAAGACCTACTTTCGCAACTACTGGTATCGCGGTCCCTTCGAGCGCGTGTGGTCGCGCCTGTTCCCTGCCGAGGCGACCGCGATGGGACGGCGCTCGCAAGCGCACATCCGCGAGGTGCGGGAGAAGCTGGGCCTCGACGACTGAGCTCGCGTGTGCCGCCTCAGGCGATGCGCAGAGCTTCCGGATCGTTGTTGCGCAGCGCGTGCTGGGCCATGAACGTCAGCAGGCCCAGACTGTATGGATGCGTGACGTTCTCGCCGGTGAAGACGCGCGGCATGTGCTTGCGAAAGTGCCAGTCCATCATCCGGCCCGGAATGGTACGGCGATAGTGGTCGCCCATCTTCAGCAGCGTCAGCAGTCGGCCGTTGTAGAAGATGTCGACGACGCGCCGCCACGCACGCAGGCGCTTGTGAACGCCCTCCTCCCATTCCTTCATCGCTTCCTCGCTGCCGTGCAGCAGGGCCGTGGCAAGGTCGCGCGCGCTCTCGAAGGCGATGAGCGTACCGCTGGAGAAGACCGGATCGATGAAGCCGAAGGCGTCGCCGACCAGCGCCCAGTTCTCGCCATGGCCGCGCGCGGAGGAGAGCTGATAGTTGGTATAGCGCACGACGGGCGTCACCCGCGTTGCGGGACCGATCCAGCCGCGCATGACCGAGTCGCGGCGAAGGAAGCTGTCGTACTGCTCTTCCAATGTGGAACCGTAGTCGGCCAGGCGGCTGCCGTCCACGACGATGCCGACCGAGACGCGGCCGGGCAGCGGAATGCGCCATGCCCAGCCGCAATCGAGGCGATCGGTATGCACGTTGCCGGCGATCTCCACCTCCACGCCGGTGTGATGGGCGTGCAGCGCCACGTCTTTGCGCGGGCCTTCGTTGAACGGAAGCTCGAGCAGCCGCGCGATCAGGCGCTTGCGGCCGCTGGCGTCGGCGATGAAGTCCGGCTCGCCTCCCAGCGCCTCGCGCGCCAGCACCAGCGACTCGCCGATGAGCTCGACGCGCTCGCTGCCGTCAAGACGTCGCAGTCGCGCGCTCTCCTGCAGAACGATGCAGCCTGCCCTCTGCGCAGCCTGCAGGAGGCTGGCATCGAAGCGGTCGCGAGGGACGTTGTAGGAATAGTCGGTGCGGGCGCCGCGCACGTCGTTGAAGCGGATGTTCAGGCGCTCGCACGAATTGAAGCAGAACGTCGCGCCGGTCTTGCGGATGCTGTAGCTGGCCACCTCGGCTTCCACGCCGAGCTCGCGAATGATCGGAACGATGGCCGGAACCAGCGACTCGCCGATCAGGATCGGCGGCCGCTTGGGCTGCGCGAAGATGGCGACGCGTACGCCGGCGCGCGCAAGATAGGTGCCGAGGGCCGCGCCGCCGGGCCCGCCGCCCACGATCGCAACTCTGCGAAGACGCCCCCTGACCACGGCGAGCGACCTTATGAGACCTCCTCCCGTGCGTCAATGATTCCGGATGTTTCCGCTTTGCGGTCCCGTGCGCCATTGTAACCGCCAGGGAGCGCTGCCATGCCGACACACGCCTCGACGCCGACACGTGCACTCGCACCGTCACGCCCGCTGCCCGCACGAGCGCTGCCGACATGGCCGCTTCGCGCATTCGCGCCGATACGCGCACTCACGACGATGGTACCCGCCGTCACGCGGGCCGTCGGCGCCCGGAGCAGACGTCCTCTTACCGCCGCCGCACTCGCGTTCGTGGCAACGGTGTTCACCGTCGGCGGATCCGCGCTCGCGGGCGACGATGCAGCCGTCGCGCAGTTGAAGGCCGGCGACGCCCTGCCCTCACTCGCTCTGCCCGACCAGCACGGCACGCGGGCCACCGTCGGGGCGGACACGCGGCTGCTCCTCTTCAGCAGGGACATGGACGGCGGTGGCTTCGTCAAGGAAGCGCTGGCCGAAGGGGGCAAGGACAAGCTCGACGCCGCCGGCGCCGTCTACATCGCCGACGTCAGCGGCATGCCCGGCTTCGTCCGCAGCACGTTCGCGCTGCCGAGCATGCGAAAGAGGCCGTACCCCATCCTCCTCGACGAGACGGGCGAGCATACCCGCGCGCTTCCCTCCCAGAAGGGAAAGGCGACTGTCATGAGGATCGAAGGCGGGCGCATTGCGGATGTCACGTACGCCTCGAGCACTGCCGAGGTGATCGCAGCGCTGACGGCTCGCTGACGATCGCGGCCCTTCACCACCGAATGACACGGTTGAGGCTCTAGGCCGGCCTGTCGCGGCGTGTTAGCGTTTTCTCGTCGAACCGCGTCGCCAACCCATTTTCACCATCCTCGAGCCGGACGAGAGGTCGCGATGAGACTCACGAGCGCACTTCCAGCCATTTCTGCCATGGCGCTTTCGCTATGGGCCGGCCCATCGACGGCCAACACGATCGCGCAGAACGTCTCGTGGACCATAGAGCGCGACAATCCCACCGGCCGTTACCGCGTCGTCGCCTACGGCGATTCCCTCTATGCGGGCTATCAGGGCTCGATTTCGGAAGTCGCGATCTGGAACGCACCCAACGTCGCCGGCGAGTATGCCTCGAACGCATGGAACGCCGACATCGAGATCGTCCGCCGCGCCAAGTCCGGCGCCAAGGCGCGCGACGTCTACAACAACAAGATCGTCGACGACGCCTCCTACATGCAGCACCGCAAGACGCGGATCGTCACCTTCGAGATGTGCGGCAACGACGCTCTGGAGGCGCGCAACGACTTCGCCGAGCAGGATGACGAAGACACCTGCGACTATTCCGGCCTCGATACGGCGCTGGCCAACTGCACGCGCTTCGTCCGCAAGGCCATGCAGTTCATCAACGAGAATGCCCACCGGAAGACGAGGATGAAGATCGTCTCCAACCTCTACTATCCCGGCTACGACGACGACGACGAGCTGAGCGATTGCACCGACGGACAGACAGGGCAGCCCGTCAACCGCCAGGACGCTTTCCTGCCATACCTGGCGAGGATCAACTGGCGCACCTGCAACCTCGCGCGCCAGAACGGCTTCGCATGCGCCGACGTGTTCGCCCAGTTCATGGGCTCCGACTACGACTCCAACAACGACGGAAAGACCGACTCCAATGCCCTACGGATCAAGCGAGGCGAGAGCGAGGCCGAGTACGTCGATCGGATCACGAACACGCTCCGCTCCACGATCCGCGATCCCATGATGAAGTTCCTCAACGCCAACAAGAGCATCACCTACATCCGCTCCGACGACACGCACCCGACGTACCACGGCGACGAGGTCGAGGTCGGGCCCTTCGGCGGCTCGGGCGGCGGACAAGGCCCGCCGCGCTTCCAGCCCGACCAGTACATCTCGCCAACCAAGAACCCGATCTGGAGGAGGTTCGGCCACGAACGCTACGGCCGTACCATCGCCCTCTTCAACCCCGACCAGCCCTGACAGGAGAGCCATGACCCGCTTCGTTCAAGCCGCCTGCCTGGCGGCCGCCTCGCTCGCCGCATCGGCCTCGGCCGCTTCGGCCAACACCATCGCCCAGAACGTTTCGTGGACCATCGAGCGCGAGGCCCCGACAGGCAAGTACCGCCTCGCGGCCTACGGCGACTCGCTGTATGCGGGGTACAAGGGCTCGATCTCGGAAGTGGCGACATGGAATGCGCCCAACGTCTTCGGCGAGTACGCCTCCAATCACTGGAACGCCGACATCGAGATCGTGCGGCGCGCCAAGTCGGGCGCCAAGGCGGACGACATCTACGCCAACAAGATCGTCGATGACGACCAGTACATGCAGCACGAGAGCACGCGCATCGTCACGTTCGAGATGTGCGGCAACGACGGCCTGAGCGCGCGAAACAAGTTCGCCGAGCAGGATGAGGGCACGTCGTGCGACTATACGGAGCTGGAAGAGGCGGTCGCGACGTGCGTCGAGTACCTCGAAAAGGCGATGATCTACATCAACAACAACTCGCACCCGGAGGTCAAGCTCAAGGTGGTCTCCAACCTCTACTATCCCGGGTACGACGAAGATGACGAACTGAGCGCCTGCAACGATCCCGAGACCGGAACGCCCGTCAACCGCCAGGACGTGTTCCTGCGCTACCTTGCCCGCATCAACTGGAACACCTGCAACTTCGCCCACGAGTTCGGCTTCGAGTGCGCGGATACCTTCGCGCAGTTCATGGGTTCCGACTACGACTCCAACGGCGACGGCCGCACCGACTGGCGCGCACTCCGCTACGTCCACGGAGAATCCGAGGACGACTACGTGGAGCGGCTGTCGGTCACGCTGCGCGAGACCATCCGCGATCCGAACACCCACTTCGTCAACGCCGACACCAGCCGCGACTACATCCGCTCCGACAACACGCATCCGACCTACCGCGGCGGCGAGACCGACGTTGGCCCGCTCGGCGGCTCCGGCGGCGGCGAAGGGCCGCCGCGCTTCGCGCCCGAGCGATACCGGCGCAACTTCAAGAATCCGGTCTGGAGAAAGTTCGGCCACGAGCGCTTCGGCCGCACGCTCGCCATCTTCACGCCGGACACGCCGGACTAGGAACGGCTGCTATCGGCGCGGCACCGCCTTGTGGCGGAAGCACGTCACGAGGTGATCGTTGACCATGCCCACCGCCTGCATGTGCGCGTACATGATCGTGGAGCCCACGAAGCCGAAGCCGCGCTGCTTGAGGTCCTTGCTGAACGCGTCCGAGATGTCGGTGCGCGCGGGAACCTGCTTGATCGATTCGAATCGATTGACGATGGGCCGGCCGTCGACGAACCGCCACTGGTAGCGATCGAAGCTGCCGAACTCTTCCTGCACCTTCAGGAACGCGCGCGCATTCTTGACGGCCGACTCCACCTTGAGCCGGTTGCGCACGATGCCCGGGTCCTGGAGCAGCTTCTCGACGCGCGCCGGCGTGAAGCGCGCGACCTTTCCGGCATCGAAGCCGGCGAAGGCTCTCCGGTAGGCCTCGCGCTTCCTCAGGATCGTGATCCAGCTCAGGCCGGCTTGCGCGCCTTCGAGCACGAGGAACTCGAACAGCGTGGCGTCGTCGTGAACCGGCACGCCCCATTCTTCGTCGTGGTACTGGCGATACAGAGGGTCGCTGCCGCACCAGTCGCAGCGGATCTTTTCCTTGGCAGCCATGGCGCGTCGCAAACCGCGAAGCACGCGCCGTTGCAAGCGGCGCGGTGCGCCGCAGCCGGAATGACGAAGGGCCGGGCACCGCCTGGCGCCCGGCCCTGAGGGATGAGCCGGCGACGCCGGCGACACGACGGGTTGCCCCGACGTGCCGCCGTCGCAGCCGTCAGAAGTTCGGGCCCTGGTAGTGCGCGTGGGTCAGGGTAACGTTGTCTCCCAGCTCGGCGCCCTTGCCGCCGATGGCGACGCCCGTCCAGGTGCTGCCCGCCTTGATCACGGTCTTGCCATCCGGCGTGAACAGGATGCCGCCGCCGGTGTTGTTCAGACCGATCTCGAGCTTGCCGCCCGCGACGTAGAACACCGTACGCTCGGCCGTCGCCCCGTTGATCAGGTTCCAGGTGATGCCCGCATTGGCGTCCAGCTTCTTGTCCACGCGGATCACGAACGTCGAATCGGACCCGCCGCCGTCCAGATTGATGGTGGCGAAGTTCCCGATGGACCACTTCTGGATGTCGATGACCGTGATGCCGCCGACGTTGGTCGCATTGAACGTCTGCGTCGAGCTCGCCGCCGTCTTGAGCTTGCCGAAGGTCTGGTCGCTCGGCAGCGCATCCAGCAGCGCCTGCACCGAGACCTGGTTCTGCTGCGCTGCCAGGCAGCGCGGCAGTCCCTCGTGATCGCCGGTCGTATCGACGACGCCCGACGGCAGCTTCGGAACGATCATGCCCGTGGGGATCTTGGCGAGGCCGGTCCCGAACAGGTCGGCGTCGGTCGTCTTCGGCGCCGCGGTGATGCCGCCGCCGTCGGTGGCGACGTCGCCGTTAACGGTGGCCTGGTTGCCGCGGACCTTGGCGGCCTTCGGGCTGGAGTCGTCCATGATGAACCAGTCGCCATCGGTCAGCGTGCTCTGGCCGATGTCGCCGAGGTCGGCGCACGCATTGCCCAGCGCCTGCGAGCCGGCGCGGATGCGGCCCTTGCCGCGCGTGTCGCCGTCGCCGGCGATGAGCACGCCGAAGCAGGCGCTGAAGAACTGGATGTTCTCGTGCTGGCACGTGACGCCGGCGCACGAGTCGATCGTGCAGTCGTCCAGATCATCGCAGCCGTCGCCCGCACCGCCCTGGCAGGTGCCGTTGAGGCAGGCGTCATCCCCCGTGCACTCGTTGCCGTCGTCGCACGGAGCCGTGTTGAAGACGCTTACACAGGCGCCGCTGCCGTTGCACACCTCCGACGTACACACGTCGCTGTCCGCCGTGCACGGCGTGTTCTGCGGGTCCGCGCAGGTGTTGTTGCCCTCGTTGCACACGGTCTGGCACTCGGTGCTGCCGCATGGGCTGCCGCTGCCGACGCACGTGCCGTCGACGCAGCCGTCGGTGGCGGTGCAGAACTGGCCGTCGTTGCACGGCGTCCCGTTGGCGGCGTCGGGATAGTTGCAGCCCGCGGCCGTGTCGCAGGTGTCGGCCGTGCAGGGATCGCCGTCCGCCGCGCAGGTGATCGTGTTGTGCAGGCACGTGCCGGTGGCGTTGCAGACGTCGGTCGTGCACGCGTTGCCGTCGCTGGTGCAGCTGCTGCCGACTGTCTCGAACTCGCAGGTCGAGGAGCAGCAGTCGCCGTTGGCGGTGTTGGCGTCGTCGCAGTCCTCCTCGTCCTCGGCCACGCCGTCGCCGCAGACGGCCACGACGGTCTCGGCTACCTTGGCGGCGAAGATGTTGGTGACGAAGTCGGGGTCGGTGTCGAGATCGTCGATGAGGAAGGCGCGGGCGACGAGGTTCTCGGGCGTGTCGTCCTGGGTTGCGCCGTCGATGATCTGCGCCTGCAGGCTCTGCTCGGCGCGCGACGCGGTGGCGGGGCGCTGATCGCCCGGAGGCAGAGTGGCCGCCGACAGATCACGGAGCGTGGCCAGGGTCGCATCCTCGTCCCAGTTGCTCAGATCCGGGTCGCTGATGTCGGACTCGGGGTCCCCGTACTGCAGAGGACACGCCTCGCAGGTGGGAACGATCATGTTGAGGAACGCTCCGGCATCGATCACCGCGGCGGCGGTGACGTCGACCTCGGTCTGCCAGGGGCTCCCGTAGAAGTTGACGTCCATCGTCGGCGGGTTGGTGCCGGTCTGGCCCTCCATCCGATCGGCGGAATGGAACGCGCTGTCCGAGTTCTCATCCGTCAGCAGGATGAGGTTGATCAGTGCGTTCTGACGGAACGCGAGGCGCCCCGTATGGCCGGGGCTCTCATCGAGGATGTTGTTGACCGCCAGCGGCGTCGTCGTCACGTTCAGCGCTGCGCGGATCGCAGTCAGGCTGTCCTCGGGATCGCCGTTGTGGTCGTTGTGGATGCCGGGATTGGCGCCGTTGACGAGGATCTGGCCCAGGCGCTGCTCGGTCAGCGTCGCGTTGCTGGTAAGGTCGAGAATCAACTCGGGGCCCGTCTTGCCGAAGAGGATGATGGCAAAGCGCGCGTCGACGTTCGCCTCATCGAGATCGGAGACGAATTCGCTCATCCCTGCCTTGACGGCATTGATGTTGTTGAGCATCGACGGGCTGGCGTCGATCAGGAAGACGAAGTCGGTGGCGGTGGTCGTGCCGGGAAGAACCCCCGCGAAAGCTGCCGGAGCGAACGAGATCGTTGCGGCGATGAACGCAGCGAGAGACCGCTGAAGCATGGAAGAAACCCCCCGCCCTACTTGTGCGCGATGCGATGCCCGGGACGAGAGGCCTCGCACTTCGGATTCGCGCGACGCGGATCCGTGCACGGAAGGAAACGAACCGATCGAAGGGAACGATCGGTGCTGTCCTCTCTAGCGCCCCTTTCGGATTCCGTCAATGAAGCCGGCGGCCACTGACGCCGTTTGTTTGCCCACCGGGTGCGCCGCCGACTCAGGATCGCGCAGCGCGGATCGCGCTGACGCGTGCTTCCAGCGAGCGTGCATCCTTGTTGCGACCTTCGACGCGATAGAGCACCGCCAGGCTCTCCATCACCGGCACCAGATCGGCATGCCGTGGTCCTAGCGACTTCTCCTTGGCCGCCAGCACGCGCTCATACATTGGAAGAGCGGCAACGGTGTGCCCATGCGTCTGATAGAGCTCCGCCAGGCTTTGCACGGTGGCAATGACGTCGGGGTGGTCCCGGCCGAGGAGCTTCTCGCGGATCTCGAGCGCGCGGCGGAACAGCGGCTCGGCCTGGTCGTACTGATTGCGGGCTCGATAGACCTCGGCCAGGCCGTGCGAGCTGGCGGCGACGTCGAGGGTCTCGACTCCCGCCGCGTTCTCGCGAGCGCGGAGCGACCGCGCATACAGGGGCTCGGCGCGATCGAACTGCCCTTGCGCGCGGTAGACGTCGGCAAGGTCGGCCATGGCCTGCGCCGTCTCCGGCTTGTCGGGCCCGAGGGTCTTCTCGCGAATGGCCAGCGCGCGCGCCAGCAGCGGCTCGGCCTGCGCCGGCTGGCCCACCGCGACGAATGCGCGGCCAAGATCGACGAGGCTGGCAGCCACTTGCGGATGATCCGGCCCCAGCGCCTGCTCGCGCGCCGTCAGTACGCGCCGGTACAGAGGCCCGGCCTGCAGCCACTCGCCTCGGGCGGCGTGGAGCGCCGCCAGGTTGCTCAGCGTCCCTGCCGCCTCGGCATCGGTCTGGTCGAGCTTGTTCTTGCGGATGTCGAGCGCCTTCTCGTAGAGCGGTTCCGCCTTGGCGAGGTCTCCTTCGGCACGGTGCAGCTCGGCCAGGTTGTTCAGCGCCGTGGCCACGAGCGGATCGGCCGGCCCCGTGGCCGCCTTCCTGGCGACCGACAGCGACTGCTCATACATCGTCCGGGCCTGCGCCAGATCGCCGCGCGCCTTGTACATCGAGGCCAGATTGGCGAGGCTCGTGGAAACCTTGGCGCTGTCGGCGCCGTAGACGGCCTCGTGGATCTTCAGCGAGCGCTTGTAGAGCGACTCGGCCTTGTCGTAGCGGCCATCGGCCTTGTAGACCGATGCGAGGTGGCTGAGGCTGGAGGCGCTTTGCGGGCTCTCCGGTCCGAAAGCCTCTTCGTGGATCCTGGCGGCGCGCTTGTAGAGCGATTCCGCCTTGGAGTGGTTGCCCTGCGACAGGTAGATGGTCGCGAGATTGCTGGCCGCCGTGGCCGTGTCCGGATGGTCCTCGCCCAGCTCGCTTTCGGCCAGGGCCACGGCCTTTCTGGCGACGCTGGCGGCCTTGTCGTACTGGCCCTTGGCGTGCAGGGCCTTCGCCTGCTCGTTCAGCTCGACGAGCTCGTCGGATTGCGCGGCGGCGCTCGTGGCCGCGAGCACGCCGACACTCAGGACGAGAACTGCCGCGCTCCATCTCATCGATGCGATGATGCTGCCCATTCTGCATGGGTAGCATCGGAAGGCGGGGTCGTCCAAGCCCCAGGGGCGTCAGAGCGACGATCGAGAGCTCATGGCGTCCAGGTGGAAAACGGGCTGGTGACCACCGAGCCGACCACGCGTGTCTGCGGACTGGACGTGCACCAGAAATTGTTCGTCGCCAGCACGGTGCTCGCGCTGAGGTTGTGCACGTCGCGAGCGGTGCCGTTCGGCGCCTTGTTGCCGCAGAAGTAGTTGCCGCCGGTGCTGCTGACGGCCTCGCCGCCGATCACCAGCGCATCGCCGCCCAGGTCCAGCCGGGCGTTGTCGACCACCGCCACACCGCCGAGCCCTGGTTCGCTCGAGCCCAGCCCACCGTTGCCGGTGATGATGTTGTCCGACATCGAGACCTTGGCCGCATTCAGGGCGAGCAGCCCGCGGAAGCGGTTTCCGGTCAGCGTGTTGCCGGTCAGCACCGCCTGCACCGCACCGCCGATGCGCACGCCGCGGTCGCAGCCTTCGACCTGCGAATCGCGCATGTGAACGATCTGGTTGTAGGTGGCGCCGCCGTCGAAGCGCGGGCCCAGACAGCGATACATGCCTTCGTCGAAGAAGCCTTCCATGCGGGTGCCTTCGATCAGATAGCGCCCGCCCTCGGTCATGCGAATGGGCTGCTGGCAGTCCGTGAACAGGCTGTCGCGCACGATGGCGTTGTAGTGGCCGCGCAGCTGCGGATGCGGCGAGGTCAGCCCGGTCTTGCCGTAGTTCTGCATGCACTTGCCGCAAGCGGTCCGGGCCCACACCTTGTCGAAGACGTTGCCGGTCCCCGCGTTGTTCCCCATCGCCTCGTCGCAGTTGCGCTCGAAGGTCACGTGCTCGACGGTGTTGTCGTTGCCCGACGTCTTGATGCCGTCGAAGAAGGACCGAACCGTCAGGTTTCGCACGGTCGTGCGATTGCCGGCGAGGTTGAGGAAGTAGGTGCCGCTGTTGATGTTGGGACAGTCGCAGGTGCCGTCAGGGTTCAGCGCCACCTTGCACCCTGATGCCGTCGTCTTGCGGCCCCAGCACGCGGGCGTCATCTCGAAAGTGATGTTGCGATCGAGGCCGTCGATGACGAGGTCGTTGCATGCCGTGGTACGCGCGCCGCTGGCGGTGTCGGCTATGGCGATCGTGGTGTCGGTGCAGTTGAACGTGATCACCTTGCCGGGCCCGCCGCAGCTCTGCAGCGCGGAGTGGAACGCGGCCTCGGTGCAGGGGATCGAGCACGAATAGGAGCCGGGAACGTTGACGCAGGGATTGCCGGCGGCGCACTGCGCGGTGCCGCGCGAGCACTCGTCGATGTCGACGCACGCGCCGCCGACGAGCTGGTAGCCGGGTTTGCACACGCACGAGGCGTAATCGGTCGCGGGCCGGCTGCCGTCGGCGCACGCAAGGCACCGAACGACGCCGTTATAGAGGCCGCAGGTTTCGCGCCGGCACGTCGACGAGCAGCCGTCGCCGCTGGTCGCGTTGCCGTCGTCGCAATCTTCGGAAGCCTGGCGGACGTCGTCGCCGCAAGCCTCGATGAGGCAGGTCTCGTCGCAGCCGTCGCCGGAGACGGCGTTGCCGTCGTCGCAGTCTTCGCCCGACTGGACGCGGCCGTCGCCGCAGGACTCGCGCCCGCACTGCGAGTCGCAGCCGTCCTCATCAGCGAGGTTGCCGTCGTCGCATTCCTCGCCGTTGGCGGGCTGCACGAAGCCGTTGCCGCACACTAAAGGATATCTGCAACTGGCATCGCAGGAGTCGCCCCCGGCAACATTGCCGTCATCGCACTCCTCGAAGCCCTCGACCAGCCCGTCGCCGCAGGCGACGCGTACGACCGCGGCCTGCGCATCCACGCGTGAACGGACCCAGCTCTCCATCGTGACGATGTCGCCGCCGATGCACATCGGCGTGAACAGCTTGCCCCAGACCGTGCGAAGGTTGTTCAGGGAATAGGCGGCGCAGGAATCGATGGTAGCCTGCGTGGCCGAGAAGTTGCGGCCTGTGCAATCGGCGTACTTGGCGGCGTACTTGAACAGCGCCTCGGTCCGGCGTGCCACGCAGGTGCTGGGCAGCGTGTTGGTTGCCAGCACGTGCGTCGTGAACAGACCGGCGAGCCAACCGGTGCGGCCGTCCATCGCCAGCGTGGCGATGGTGCCCGGGCACCGATAGCCCTTGGCGGTCGCCGCGGCGTCGGCGTTGGCGAGCAGCGTTGCCGTCGATGTGGTGGCCTTGGCCACGCAGGCATCGAACGTGGCCGCCGACCCGCCCTGCGCCAGCGCAACCTGGCATCGCCCGATCTGGGTCGAGCTGTAGCGAGATGCGTCCAGCTTGGCTGCGAAGCAGTCCAGCTCTGCCTGAGTCTGCGCAAATGCGTCCGCGCCGCCCACCGCCCCGATCCCCCACAATCCGAGAGACGCAAGAATGGTGACCAGACGCCGGTTCCCCCGACCGTGTCCGTTCATGGGGGACACAATGCACCGGCGGCGCGTCAAAGAAAAGTCAATAAAATCAGATAGTTACGTTTTATGGCCTACAAAACGAACTCTGACGGGTGAGTGCCGGGAGGAGGTGGAGAGACGTCGCGCAGGCGGTCGGCTTTCCGTCGCGAGTCGTCAATGGGCGGAAGAAGGAAGCCGGCGCTCCGACACCTCGTCCTGCGGGCAGCGCGTCCTCGCCTTGCTGGGACGATTCGGATTGACTGTCGCCAGACGTGCGCCACCGGACCCGAACGCGCCGAACAGGAGACGCCAGATGCCGATCCTTCGCCAACTTCGCAGCGTCGTCGCCGCCACCGCCATCCTCGTCGCTCTCCTCGCCACGACCGCGATGGCTGGCGGCGATTGGAACGACGCAGGCATCGCCTGGAAGCCGTTTGAGCAGGGCCTGGCCGAGGCGAAGAGCGCCGGCAAGCCGGTGATGCTCGTGTTCTACACCGAGTGGTGCCCGCACTGCACCAACTACTCCAGGCTGTTTCACGACCCGAAGCTCGTCGAGCTCTCGAAGAAGTTCGTGATGATTCGCATCGACAAGGACAAGGACCCGGCGTTGAGCGGCAGGTACGCGCCCGACGGAGAGTACATCCCGCGTACGTTCTTCCTCCGGCCCGACGGCACCCTGCTGACGGAGGTCACCGAGCAGCGCGACCAATACAAGTACTTTTACAACGAAAGCGACTCCGGCTCCGTCATGCGTTCGATGAACGCGGTGCTGGCGATGCCCGCCCAGAGCTGATCCACGAGAGGACTACGCGCGCGAGCACATCGACATCGAGACCGTGCACCTCGGCAAGGTCGACCAGATGCTGCGCAAGCCAGGCGAAATCGAGCGTCTCTGGAAGCTGTGAGCGCCGCCCGCGCGCTCAGCGGATCAGCAGCATGCACAGCGCCAGCTCGTCGAGCGCGCGCGCGACCGCATGGTCCGGGCGTGCCAGGACGAGAGGCTGGCGATTGACCGCGGCGCGGTAGAACAGGTCGGGCGCCGGCGGCACGATGCCGTACTTCTTGAGCTCGAGGTGGGTATTGACGTCGGCGGCCGACACCGCCTCGGGCACCTGCACGCGCGAAACGATCACGCTGCCGACGGTGGCCTTGACGCGCCAGAACTTCAGCACTTCGATCATGATCTTCGCTGCCGCGATCGAGGACGGGTCCGATCGGTCGATGACCAGCGCGATCAGGTCCGCCTGGCGCAGCGCCTCTCGATTGGCCTCGCTGGTCTCGCTGGGCAGGTCGAGCAGCACCAGGTCCGAGTTCAGCGAAGCCGCGTTGACGATCGCCGCGGCCTGGTCTCCGCGCAGGTCGCAGTAGCTCAGCAGCGTCTGCGGTGCAGCCAGGAGCCGAAGGCCGCTCATGTGCCGGCTGACGTGCTCGTCGATGGTGTCGGTGCCGATGCCGTCGGCGCTGCGCGCGGCGAGCAGGCGGCCGATGTCGCTGATGGCGTTGACGTTGAGGAGACGCGACAGCACGCCGTAGTTGCCGCGCATCTCGATGGTGGTCACCGGCAGGCCGCGGTTGGCCAGGGCGGCAGCCACGTTGGCAGCCACCGTCGTCGTTCCCACCCCGCCCTTGGCGCCGAAGAAGGCGACGACGCGGCCACGCTTGGCTGTCACGTGGCTTACGGGGTCGGCAGGCCCGCGTCGCTCGATGGCGTAGCGGATCGTGCGTTCCAGTTCGCGCGCCCGCAGCTCGCCCTTGATCAGGTATCCGGCCGCACCGAGCTTCATCGCCTCCACGTCGACTTCGTGCGTGCCGTGTCCGGTCAGGATGAAGACCGGGGCGAGCCGCCCTTCCTGCAGCTCGTTGCGCAGCAGGTCCAGGCCGGTGCGCTCGCCGAGCCTGTAGTCGACCAGAAAGACGTCGAAGCGGCCGCGGCGGATCTCGCGAACGGCATCGGCATAAGTGGGAGCCCAGACCAGGTCGAAGCCTTCCCCTTGCGCCTCGGCGAGAAGCTCGCGCGTCAGGACATAATCGTCCTCGTCGTCCTCGACGAGCAGGATGCGTAGGGCGCCAGAAGCCATCGCGGCTAGAGTAAATCAGAGATGATGGCCGTCGGCGAGGCCCGTTCGCGCCTCGACCGCACCGACCTCCCTCACCGCGCCGGCGCAGCCGCACCATGGGCAGACGGCCGACGGGGCGACAGCGGTATGGCCGGCCGCGCCTTGACTCCGCGCCACGCCATGCGCACTGTCGCTGCTCCAACGGTTACTCGCGATCGCGCGAAGCGCTCCCGGTTCACATCGACAGCGCCCTGTCCCGAGCAAAACCCCCATTCAGCCAGTCCGTCCCCACCGCGCGTGGGAATCGACCAAGCGCCCGAGCTCGATGCGTGGCCGCCGCCAAGGCCTGGCCGCCGCGATGCTCGCGCACCAAGGACATCCGTACGTGACCACCACTTCGTTCCAGGAACTCGGCGTGGCCGAGCCTCTTCGCCGCGCCCTCATCGAGCGCAGCTACACCTCGCCGACGCCGATCCAGGCCCAGGCCATTCCGCCGGTCCTTGCCGGCCGCGACATTCTCGGCATCGCCCAGACCGGCACCGGCAAGACCGCCGCCTTCTCCCTGCCGCTCCTTCAGCGGCTGGCCGAGGGTGGAGGGCAGCGGCCGCGCCCGGGCGCTCCACTGGCGCTGATCCTCGCTCCCACGCGCGAGCTGGCCGGTCAGATCGCCGACTCCATCCGCGACTACGGTCGTCACCTGGGCCTGCGCCACACCGTCATCTTTGGCGGCGTGGGGCAAGGATCGCAGGTACGAGCGCTCGAACGCGGCGTGCACGTGCTCGTGGCAACGCCGGGCCGCCTGCTCGATCTCATCGAGCAGCGCTATGTACGCCTCAGCGACGTTCGCATCCTGGTTCTGGACGAAGCCGACCGCATGTTCGACATGGGATTCCTGCGCGACCTTCGCAAGATCGTGCGACTGGTGCCGCCGCAGCGGCAGTCCTTGCTGTTCTCGGCCACGATGCCCGCCGACATCGCGCGCCTTGCCGAAGAGGTGCTGCGCGATCCGATGCGCATCGAGATCTCGCCGAGCAACCCGACCGTCGACCGCGTCGAGCAGCGCGTGCACTTCGTCGACGCGGCCCGCAAGCGCGCGCTGCTGGCGAACCTGCTCGAGGATCCTTCGCTGGAGCGCGTGATCGTGTTCACGCGCACCAAGCACGGCGCCAACCGCGTAGCTGAGCAGCTCGATCGAAGCGGCGTGCGGGCGGAAGCGATTCACGGCAACAAGTCGCAGAACGCGCGCCAGCGTGCGCTCGACTGCTTCCGCAAGGGACAGGCGCGCGTGCTCGTGGCCACGGACGTGGCGGCGCGCGGCATCGACGTGGTCGGAGTCACGCACGTCATCAACTACGAGATCCCGAACGAGGCCGAGAGCTACGTCCATCGCATCGGCCGCACGGCGCGTGCCGGCGCCGAGGGCGTTGCCGTGTCGTTCTGCGATCCGAGCGAGCGCGGCTATCTGCGCAGCATCGAGCGCATGACGGGATGCGCGCTGGCGGTGGCGGAAACGCGCATGGAAGCGCTGCCGGTCGATCCGGCGCGCGGACGGCGCGAGCAGCCGCGGCACGTCAAGTCGTTCGCGCCGCGCGGGCATTCGGGCCCGTCCCGCGGCGCCCCTCGCCGCTCCGGACGACCGGTCTAGCCCACAGGGATGGCCCGGCGCCTCTCGCGAAGCGCCGGGCTGCTCCCGAGCCCGACTCCGATGCCCCACCGATACGGACGCCGGGAGGTCGGTGGCGGACATGCGTGCGCCGAGCGCCGACGCATCTGGACTTTGGAGCGGCCTCTGCCAATCTTCGCCTTCAAGCGCAGCGGTCGGCGGACGGCCCGCTGCCATCACTACTTCCTCACGCGACGTGCGGACGCCGCGCCATCGGAGATCGACCATGAAGGAATGCCTGAGCTTCTACATCAACGGTGAGTGGGTAGCGCCCACCGAGCCCAATCCCATCGACGTCCTCAACCCCGCCACCGAAGAAGTCATCGGCCGCATCAGCCTCGGCTCCAAGGCGGACGTCGACAAGGCCGTCGCCGCCGCCAAGGCCGCGTTCGAAACCTACTCGCAGACGACGCGCGAAGAGCGCGTGGCGCTGCTCGAGCGCATCATCGGCGCCTATCAGAACCATCTGCAGGAGCTGGCCACCACGATCTCCGAGGAGATGGGCGCGCCTATGTGGCTCGCGCAGGCGGCGCAGGCGCCCTCCGGGCTCGCGCATCTGATGCAGACGCTCGAGGTGCTCAAGTCCTACGAGTTCGTTCGCATGAAGGGCAAGACGCGCATCGTCCACGAGCCGGTCGGCGTGTGCGGCCTGATCACGCCGTGGAACTGGCCCGTCAACCAGATTCTGTGCAAGGTCGCTCCGGCGCTGGCAGCCGGCTGCACCATGGTGCTCAAGCCGAGCGAGATTGCACCGCTCAACGCCATCGTCGTCACCAACATTCTGCATGAGGCGGGCGTGCCGAAGGGCGTGTTCAATCTCGTCAACGGCGACGGTCCCGGCGTGGGCACGGCGCTGGCCGCGCACCCGGACATCGACATGATGTCGTTCACCGGCTCGACGCGCGCCGGCATCCAGGTGGCCAAGAACGCCGCCGACACCGTCAAGCGCGTGGCGCAGGAGCTGGGCGGCAAGTCCGCCAACATCATCCTGGAGGATGCCGATCTCGCCACGGCCGTCACCAACGGCATCCGCACCTGCTTCACCAACAGCGGCCAGTCGTGCAACGCGCCGACGCGCATGTTCGTGCCCGCCGCCAAGCACGCCGAGGCGGTTAGAATCGCTCGCGAGGCGGCCTCGCAGGTGCAGGTTGCCGATCCGGCCACCGCGCCTCCGGGAGCGATCGGTCCGGTGGTCAGCAAGCAGCAGTGGCACAAGATCCAGGGCCTCATCGAGAAGGGCATCGCCGAAGGCGCCGAGCTGGTTGCCGGCGGCCCCGGACTGCCCGATGGAATCGAGCGTGGCTACTACGTCCGCCCGACCGTCTTTGCCGGCGTGCGCAACGACATGACCATCGCGCGCGAGGAGATCTTCGGCCCCGTCCTGGCAATCCTGCCGTACAACGACGAGGAGGAGGCCATCCGCATGGCCAACGACACGCCGTACGGCCTGTCGGGCTACGTGCAGTCGAGCGATCCCGATCACGCCCTGCGCGTGGCGGCACGGCTTCGCACCGGCAACGTGCACATCAACGGCGCCGGCCCCGACTTCGGTGCGCCCTTCGGCGGCTACAAGCAGTCGGGCAACGGCCGGGAGTGGGGCGAGTTCGGCTTCGAAGAGTTTCTCGAGGTCAAGGCGGTGTTGGGCGCGCCGAAGGCGGCCTAGCTTCGCCGACGAGCTCCTGTTCGTAGCGCGCGGCCCCGTCTCTCGGCGAGAGCGGGGCCGTCGCTTTGTGCGCCGCCGCCCGGAGCCCTCTCGCCTCCGCGCCGCGCCGGGTATACTGCAAGCACGTGCAGCCCGGGCCCACAGCCCCGGCCTGACGGAGGCAACCGCATGCAGCCGCGTAGCGTTCTCGGTGTCGAGGAGATCCAGCTTTCCGACATCGCCTTCTGGCAGCGTCCTCTCGAGGAGCGCGAAGGCGCCTTCCGCACTCTGCGCGCCGAGCGTCCTCTCTCCTTCCACGAGGAGCCCGACGTGCCCATGCTCGGCAAGGGGCCCGGCTTCTGGGCCGTGACCAGATATCGCGACGTGCTCGAGATCAGCCGCTCGCCCGAGATCTTCTCGTCGGCGCGCGGCGGCGTGAACATCATCGATCTGCCGCCCGACTTCAGCGAATTCTTCAGCTCGATGATCGTGATGGACGATCCGCGCCATGCGCGCCTTCGCCGCATCGTCTCGCGCGGCTTCACTCCGCAGATGCTACGGCGCCTGGAGGCCACCGTCGAAAGCGCCGCCACTCGCATCATCGACGACGTCGTGGAACGCGGCCAGTGCGATTTCGTCGCCGATATCGCTGCGGCGCTGCCGCTCAAGATCATCTGCGACATGATGGGCATCGCCGAGTCCGACTATAAGTTCGTGTTCGACCGCACCAACATCATTCTCGGTGCGGGCGATCCCGACTACGTCGCCGATCCCGCCGCCATCGTTCCGGCCCTCCTGGCGGCAGGACAGGATCTCTCCAATCTCATGCAGGACCTGGCCAAGGTGCGGCGCGAGAAGCCCACGGAGGATCTGACCTCGGCGCTGCTGCATGCGGAGGTCGACGGAGAGCGCCTGACCGACGCCGAGATCGGCTCCTTCTTCGTGCTGCTGGTGGTGGCGGGCAACGAGACCACGCGCAATGCCATCAGCCACGGCATGAAGGCGCTTTGCGATCATCCCGACCAGCGCCGCATCTGGGCCGCCGATTTCGAGCGCATCGCGCCGACGGCCGTCGAGGAGATCGTGCGGTGGGCCTCGCCGGTCATTCATTTCCGTCGTACCGCCACGCGCGACACGGTGCTGTCGGGAGTGAAGATCGCCGAAGGCCAGAAGGTCGTGATGTGGTACAACTCGGCCAACCGCGACGAGGACGTTTTCCCCGAGCCCTACCGGTTCGACGTCCGGCGCACGCCCAACGAGCATGTGGGCTTCGGCGGCCCCGGGCCCCACTTCTGCCTGGGCGCTCACCTCGCCCGCCGCGAGATCACGGTGATGTTCCGCAACCTGATGCAGCGCCTGCCGGACCTGCGCATCACGGAGGAGCCCGCGCGCCTGCTCTCGTTCTTCATCCACGGCATCAAGCGCATGCCGTGCGAATTCACGCCCGGCCGTCCGAGCAAGGCCGCCTAGACTGGCGGACTGCTTACGCATCAATAAGCGACCTGCGCAGGCCCATCGGACTGCGCGGCCGGGTGGACACACCGCGACAACGCGGCATGATCCCCCGCCCATGCCCATCCTCGGTCCTGCACGCGGCACGGTTTGGGGCGCCATCGCCGCTTCCTGCCTGTGTGCGCTGAGCGCGTGCAGCCTGACCCGGCCCGAGGGCGACGGAGGATGGAGCGAGCAGCGGCGCGCGCGGGAGATCGAGCGGGCATCGCTTCTGTCGCAGCCGCCAGTACGCGTCGATTCGGCCGGCGACGTCACCGCAGATCGTGCCGGCGCCGCGATCGGTGACGCCGCGCGACGCCGCGACGACGGCGGCACGGACGGTGGCGGTGCCGCAAGCGACGCCGCCGCAATCGCGGCGTCCGCGCCGATCGACCTCGCGACTGCACTCGACCTGGCCTCGCGTCACAGCCGCGGCATGGCGATCGCCGCCGCCGGCGAGACGATGGCGGCACGGGACGTAGCCATCGCGCGCGCACCGCTGCTGCCGAGCACGACCGTGCGCGGCAACTACGCCTGGTTCAGCGACGAGCTCGGCAACACGGTCGCCCTGCCATTCGCGCTTCCCGGCCCGACGCCGACCGATTCCTTCACGGTCGCCGTTCGCGAGGAGGACTTCGGCAGCGTCACCGCGGCCGTGCGTCTGGCGCTCGACGTCAGCGGCGAGCTGCGCCACGGCCTGGCGTCGGCGCAGGCCAGCTATCGTGCCGAACGCGCGCGGCGCTGGGCAACCCAGCTCGAGGAGGAGCGCGCGGTCGTGCAGGCGTACCTCGCGCTGCTCGAGGCCGAGGGACTGCGCGAGGTCGCGGCGACGACCGTGGAGCTTCAGCGGCAGCAGCTCGAGGATGCCGATGCCCGCGCGCGTGTCGGACAGCTCACACGCAATGGCGTGCTGGTCGTGCAGGTCGCGCTGACGACGTCGCGCCAGCTGCTCATGCGCCAGGAGCTGGCGGTCGCGCACGCACGGCGCAGCCTCAACCGGACGATCGGCCTGCCGGTGGACGCGCCCACGCGCGTGCTCGATGTCGCCGGCGCTCCGCGCCTGCCTCGAGTCGAGGATGCGGTCGCGGCCGCGCGGCAGGCGAGCCCGGTTCTGGCCTCGCTGCTCGAAGAGATCCAGGCGCTGGAGGAGCGACGCACCTCGCTCGTGCGCGCGCGCTTTCCACGCCTCGGCGCAACCGCGGCCTACGACGCCACCAGCGCCGAGATCGTCCAGCCTCAGCACTACGCCAGCGCGACGCTGGGACTGGAGTGGGACCTCGGCACCGACCTCGGCCGCGAGTCGCAGATCGCCAAGCTCGACGCTGCCTCGCGGCGCGCGCGGCTCGTGCTGGACCGCTCGTGGCGCGACATCGAGCTTCTCGTGCGCGGCGCGCACGACGCGGCCACCGAGCGCATCGCCGCCGCCGGCTCGGCGGCCGAGGCCGTCGAGCAGGCGCAGGAGAACCTTCGCATCCGCCAGGAGCAGTTCGAGCTGGGTCGGGCCACGAGCGAGGACCTGCTGGATGCGGAGTCGCTTCTGACGCGCCAGCGCGTCACTCTGGCCACCGCCCTGTACCAGGCCCACGCCCGGCGCGCGGAGCTGCAGCAGCTCATGGGCGCGCCGCTGGCGGATCTGCTCGCACCAGGCGCGGAGGCGCCGCTGCCATGAAGCGCATCGTCTTCGCCCTCGTCCTGCTCGCGCTCGCCGCCGTCGCCTGGCGCCTTCTTGCCGACGACGACGACGGCGACGTCTACTACACCGGCTTCGTCGAGGGCGAGGAACGCGTGCTTCGCAGCGAGGTCGGCGGGCGCGTTCTGGAGGTCGCCTTCCGCGAAGGCGATGCCGTGCCGGCCGGCGCCATCGTCGCTCGGATCGACGACGCCGACATCGCGGCCAGAGTGCGGAGCAAGCGCACCGAGATCGAGGTCCTGATGCGCCAGATCGAGCAGGCCGGGCACGAGGTCACGCTGCGCGAGGGGACCTGGAAGGCCGAGCTCGGCGCGCGTCAGGCCGAGCTGGCGCAGGCACGATCGGAGTATGAGCTGGCGGTGCGCTCGCTGCAGCGCGAGGAAGGGCTCGGACGCACCGGCGCCACCACCAGACAGCTCCTCGACGAGATCCGCACCCGGGAGGCTGCGGGGCGCAGCGCCGTCGACCGTGCCGAGCGCATGCTGGCGCGCGCCCAGGCCGAAGCTGCCGGTGTCGACGCCGCTCGCGCGCGCCTGGACGTGCTGCGCGAGCAGAGGCGGCTGGCCGAGAGCCAGCTGGCCGAGCTCGAGGTGACGCAGGCGAAATACTCCATCCGTGCGCCCGAAGTCCCGACCGTCGTGCAGACCCAGCTGCTGTGGCCGGGCGAGCTCGCGCAACCCGGCACGCCGATCGCCTCGGTGCTCGATCCGCTCGACAAGTACGTGCAGATCTACGTCAGCGTCTCCGATCTGCCGCTGGTGCCGGTGGGACGCCGCGTCTGGATCGAGCTCGACAGCACGCCCGGCCGCCGCGTGCCCGGCGCGGTCTCCTTCGTTGCCGACCGCGCCAACTTCACGCCCGAAAAGATCGAGACGCGCGACGACCGCATCGGTCAGGTCTATCGCGTCAAGATCCGCATTCTCGAGGATGTCGCCCGTTTCGTGCCGGGCACCGAAGGCAACGTCCATCTCGGCGAAGGCGCGACGGCGGTGGCGCAGCCGCGACCAGCCGCGGTGCAGCCAGCGCCCGCCGCCGTGCATCCGCCGGAGGCATCGCCGCCGGCCGCTGCAGCACCTTCTGACGATCTGCAGGCTGGCGCGGCGGACAGCGGCGAGCGGCCATGACGGGCAGGCGCCGCACGATGGCGGCGGCCGCATGAGCAGCGGCGCCGCAGCCCGCCCCGGCGGCGCAGCCGTCGAAGGCCCGCCGGCCCCGCTTGCGATCCGGCTGCGCGCACTGCGCAAGCGCTTCGGCAACCTCGTCGCGCTCGACCGCATCGACCTGGACGTCGCGGGCGCGCAGATGGTCGGCGTGGTCGGGCCCGACGGCGCCGGCAAGACGACGCTGCTGCGCTGCCTGACGGGCCTTCTGGAAGTGGAAGCCGAGGAGGCCACGGTGCTCGGCCATGATCTTCGCGCCGACGTGCGCGACCTGAAGCGCGTGGTCGGTTACGTTCCCCAATCCTTCAGCCTCCAGCGCAACCTCTCGATCGCCGACAACCTCGCGTTCACCGCGCGCCTGCAGCGGATCCCGAGGGACGTCTTCCGACGGCGCGAGCAGGAGCTGCTCGAGCGCACGGGGCTGGCGCCGTTCCGAGACCGCGCGGCCGGCGATCTGTCCGGTGGGATGAAGCAGAAGCTGGCCATCGCCAACGCGCTGCTGCCCGAGCCGCAGCTGCTCGTGCTCGACGAGCCGACCGCCGGCGTCGACGTGGTGGCGCGAGGCGAGATCTACGAGATTCTCGAGGAGCGCCGCCGTGAGGTGCTCATCGTCGTCTCCACCAGCTATCTGGACGAAGCCGAAGGCTGCGACCGCCTCGTCTATCTTCACAGCGGGCGCGTCGTGGCCGACGGCAGTCCCGGGCAGCTCGAGGCGGTCGCCGGCATCGATGCCTACCGCGCCTGGACCGACGATGCCGCCGCGGCGGTGCGCGGCGCGCTCTCGCTGCCCTACACGGTGCGCGCCCGCGTCTGCGGCCGCTTCGTTCGCGTGGAAGTGCCGCGAGTGCGCTCGCTGACCGTGCGCGCCGTGTGCTCGGACCTGCAAGAGATCGCCGGCGTGGCGCTGGCCGAAGCGGCGCCGCGCGATCTGGAATCGACGCTGCTTGCGCTCTCGCACGGAGCCGAAGGCAGGGGCACGCAGCCGCGCACGGAGACCGTCTCGACTGCCGCCGCCGCCTTGGTGCCGGTCTCGGCCGAGCCCATCATTCACGCCCGCGGGCTGACCAGGCGCTTCGGAAGCTTCACGGCCGTCGATCGAGCCGACATCTCGGTGCCTGCCGGCGCCATCTTCGCGTTTCTCGGCGCCAACGGCTCGGGCAAGACGACGACGATCCGCATGCTGATCGGGCTTCTGGCGCCGAGCGAAGGCAGCGCCGTCGTGGCCGGGGTGGACGTGATCGAGCATCCTCGGCGGGTGCGCGACGCGATCGGATACATGGGCCAGCGCGTCAGCCTCTACAAGGGTCTGACCTTGCGCGAGAACGTGGAGTTCTACGCAGGGCTGCACGGCATTGCCGGCAAGGAGCTGGAGCGGCGCTGGGGCGGCATGCGCGAGCGCTTCGATCTGGCCGAGGCCGAGACGCGCCAGAGCGACGACCTCCCGGCCGGGCTCCGCCAGCGCGCCGGCCTTGCGCTGGCCACCCTGCACGATCCGCGCATGCTGTTCCTGGACGAGCCCACCGCAGGCGTGGACGTCGAGAGCCGCGCGATGTTCTGGGAGCTCATCCGCGAGCACAAGGAAGAAGGCGTGACGGTCTTCGTGACCACGCACTTCCTGGAAGAGGCCGACTACTGCGATCTGATCTCGTTCATCGATCGCGGGCGCATAGTCGTCGATGCCGAGCCCGAAGAGCTGCGCGCGCGCTTTTCTCCGGGCTACACGGCGACGTGCGAGCTGCCGCCCGAGCGGCGCGCCGCGGCGGCGGCGGAGCTGGTGCGCGCAGGCTGGACGGTCCACGAAAACCCGGCCGGCCTGCACCTGAGCAGTGCGCGCGCCACCTCCGCCATGCTGCGCAGCGTTTGCGATGCGGCGGGCAGCGAGGCGTGCGGCCGCGTCCGCGTCGATCAGCCGCCGATGGCGACGATCTTCCGCCGCATCATCCTGGACGGGAACGGCGCCCACTCCGGCGGTCGGTCCGTCGGCGCCGTTTCGACGACCGACGCCGCGGGCCGGGGCACGCCTGCTCACGAGGGCGGGCGATGAGCCTCAGGCGGCTGCGAACGCTGATCCTGCGCGAGATCCGCGCCACGCTGCGCGATCCGTTCACGCTGTTCGTCCTGGTGGCGGTGCCGCTGGGATCGCTGCTGGCGTTCGGATTCGTCGTGTCGACGGAGGTGGAGGGGATTCCGCTCGGCGTCTTCGACGGCGCGCGCAGCGAGCTCAGCCGCCGCATCGTGGCCGAGCTGACCACGCACCCGGCCTTCGAAGCGCGTTCCTACGTACGCCGCGACGAGCTTTCCAGCGCGCTCATCAACGGCGACATCGGCGTCGGCATCATCATTCCATCGGACTTCGAGCGCGCGCGGGCACGCTCCGCCAGCGGCGACGAGCCTGCGCAGATCCAGCTCCTCTACGACGGCGCCGAAGCGGTGCTGGCAGCCAATGCCGAAGGCTTCCTGCGCGGCATCACCGCTGCTGCGCTGCGGGAGCATGCGGGCGCCGACATCGGCATCGCGCGCGTGGAGGCCGCCGCGTCGATGACGGCAGCCGGCGGCGGAGTCGGCAGCAGCGTGCGAGTGCTCTTCAACCCCACGCTCGATGGCCGGCCGTACATGGTGGCGGGCACCTTCGGCTTCGTGCTGAGCTTCCTGACCACGCTCATCACCGCCGTCTCCATCGTCAACGAGCGCATCGGCGGCACGTTCGAACAGCTGCAGCTGACGCCGGCAACCTCGCTGGAGATCGTGCTCGGCAAGCTGCTGCCGCTGGGCGCGGTGTTCTCCTTCGACGTGCTGGTGATGATGCTGGCCGCGTCGTGGGTGCTCGATGCATGGCCGAGCGGCAGCGCGCTGCTGTTCTGGTCGATCGCCAGCTTCTACGTCGTCACGTCGCTGGCGATGGGCCTGATCTTCTCGGCGACCTCGGCCACCGCTGCCGAGGCGGTGCAGAAGACCGTGCTGTTCAGCATCCCGCTCGTGCAGCTCAGCGGGTTCGTCTACCCGATCCGCAACATGCCCGAGCCGGTGCAGTGGGTTTCGATGATCCTGCCCGCCACGCACTTCATCAACGTCAGCCGGTCCATCTACCTTCGCGGCGAAGGCGTGGCCGAGCTGTGGCCGGAGATGCTGGTGATCGTCGGCTTCGGCATCGCCCTGGTCGTGCTGGCGCGCCGAACGCTGGAGTCGCGCGAATGAAGCAGGCAGCGGCGCAGCGGGGCGGAATGCCTGCCGACGACGTGGCAGGGAGGCACCTTCCATGGTGAAGGGGCTGCGCACGATGTGGACCAACGTGTGGGCGGTGGCCTTCAAGGAAGGCGCGCTCATGCGCCGCGACAAGGTGCTGATCGGCGTCTCCGTCGTGCAGCCGATCATGTTCCTGTTCCTGTTCGGCGTTGCCCTCACCAGCAAGCCGGCCAACGTCCCCTGGATCGTGCTCGATCAGAGCCAGAGCAGCTACTCGCGCCGCCTCATCGCCGAGGTCCAGGCGAGCGGGTATTTCCTGCCCGCCCGCACCGTCGCCAGCTACGACGACGGCCACGGGATGCTCCACCGCGGGGAGGCGCTCGCGCTGGTGGTGGTGCCGCATGACTTTCACCGCGACGTACTGCGCGGCAGGGGCGAGGTGCAGATCCTGCTCGACGGCGCCGACCCGCTCAGCGCCGCGCGCATCGGCGCCTACATTCGCGCCATCGCCGCGTCGGTGGCGATGGGACGCGAGCAGCTGGCCGCGGCGCCGGCGCCGGTGGAGCTTCGGCAGAGGTTTCTCTTCAACCACACGCTCGACGATCGCCATTTCCTGCTGGCCAGTCTCGCCGGCATGCTGCTGACGAACGTGACTCTGTCGCTTGCCGCGTTCGGGCTGGTGGCCGAGCGCGAAGAGGGAACCTACGAGCAGATGCTGTCGCTGCCCACGACTCCGCTCGAGATCGTGCTCGGCAAGCTGCTGCCGACCGTCTTTCTGTGCTACGCCGTCCTGGTCCTGGCCATCCTCTTGCCGGGCCTCGCCTTCGGCATCTGGCCGGCGGGCAGCCTGTTCGCGCTCGCGCTGTTCACTCTGCCCTTCGTGCTGGCCTCGCTCGGCCTCGGCGTCTTCGTCTCGACGCTGGCCGCGACCGTCGCGCAGGCCATTTTCATCAGCGTCTTCTTCATCATGCCCTCGTTCGTGCTGTCCGGCGCGATGATGCCGCATCAGCTCATGCCCGATGTGCCGCGCCACATCGGCGCGCTGATGCCGCTGCGGTGGTACCAGATCGGCATCCGCCGCATCATCACGCGCGGCGGCGGCCTCGACGACGTCGTCGTGCCGTTCCTTGCACTGAGCGGGTTTTTCGCCCTGATGCTCGTCTTCATACGCCTGCGCTCCCGGCCGCGCCTGGCCTGAAGCTGTCCCTATCTTCGGCCGCCGCCGGCGCGGCGCTTGCCTGGGCCTGCCGCGCGCCGACAATCGCGCCGCGATGACGCAGGCACGTGCCCGCAATCTCCTGTGGCTGGCGTTGCTGCTGGCCGCGCCGGTGCCGTTCTTCCTGGTCGTCGTGGGCCATGTGCCGGTTGCCCGCCTGCTGCAGCTTCTTGCGCTGACGCTCACTTTCATCGCGGTCGAAGGACCGGCCGGTGCCTTGCGCACCGTCGTGCTGCTGCTGGTCCTGCAGATCGCGCTATGGGCCGGCGTGCTGCGCCTGGTGGCGAGCCTGGCCGCGGCCGCCATGCAGCGCGCGTTCGGCAGCGCCGGCCTCGCCGCCGCAACCATGACCGCCGCGCTCCTGCTCGTCGCTGCGGCCGCGACGTTCCCGCTCTACCGCACGCCCTTCCGCTCGGCCTCTCTGCACGCCACGCTGCTCGAGGTCTTCGAGTGAGACGTCATCCAGGCGCACCTTTCCTGCTGGCCGCTTCCCTGCTCGGCCTGCTCGCGCCGTGGGCGTCGGGCACGGCCGCATCGTTCGAGCGAACCGAGCATCGCGAGCCGTGCGCAGCCTACAACGAGCTGCGATCTCCGTTCTTCGGCGACCTTCACGTGCACACTTCGCTGTCGTTCGATGCCAATGCGCTCGGCGTGCGAAACCTGCCCGCGGATGCGTATCGTTTCGCACGCGGCGAGCCGCTGGGACTGCAGCCCTACGCCGCCGGCGGCCAGCCGCGCCGCACCGTGCGCCTGAGCCGGCCGCTGGACTTCGCTGCCGTCACCGATCACGCCGAGCTGCTCGGCGAGCTGCACCTGTGCCAGACGCCAGGCTCCCCCGCGTACGACTCGCTGGTGTGCACGACCTACCGGCGCTGGCCTTTGCTGACGTATTTCTTCGTGGCCAGCCGGATGCTCAGCATCGCCGGCCCCGAACGCTACAGCTTCTGCGGCGAGGAAGGCGTCGGATGCCGAGAGGCCGGCGTGGGCCCGTGGCAGATCATTCGCGACGCGGCCGAGCAGGCCTACGACCGCACCTCGGCATGCACGTTCACGAGCTTCGTCGCCTATGAGTGGAGCGGAGGCCCCGGCGGATACATGACCCATCGCAACGTGATCTTCGCCGACGAGCGCGCGCCGCGCCTGCCGGTCAGCTTCCTCGATGCCTCCGACGGCGACAAGCTGTGGACGCGCCTCGAAGAAGAGTGCGAGCGCGAAGGCTGCCGCTTCGTCACGATCCCGCACAACACCAACCTCTCCGGCGGCCTGCTGTTCGAGTCCGCGGCCAACGACGCATTCGACGCGGCCTCGGCGCGCCGGCGCGCGCGCCACGAGCCGCTGCTCGAAGTCCTGCAGCACAAGGGCGATTCGGAATGCCGCGCGACCGCGGCCGACGAGCTCTGCAATTTCGAGAAGCTTCCCTTCGCGCGCATGGAGGAGCAGCCGTTTCCATTCCGCTGGCAGCCGCCGGGCGCTCTCACGTTCGCTCGCGACATCCTGTCGGAAGGTCTGCGCATCCAGCGCCGCATCGGCGTCAACCCCTACGAGATGGGCGTCATCGCGGCCACCGATACGCATCTGGCGGCGGCAGGCCTCGCCGACGAAAGCGGCTATCCCGGCCACGGCGCCGGCGGCGACGTCACTCGCCACGAGATTCCGCTGGTGCCCGACTCGCTCGCGTTCAACCCCGGCGGACTGGCCGTGCTCTGGGCGGAGGAGAACTCGCGCGATGCGCTCTTTGCCGCCATCCGCCGCCGCGAAGCCTACGGCACCAGCGGACCGCGCATGCTGGTGCGCTTCTTCGGCGGCTGGACCTACCCGAGCGACATCTGCGCGAGCACCGACCTGGTCGAGCGCGGCTACCGCGACGGCGTTCCGATGGGCGGCAGCCTCGGCGCAGCCACCGGCGGCGCGGCTCCAGTCTTCATCGTCTCGGCCATGCAGGATGCCGGAACCGGCGAGCAGCCGGGCACGCCGCTCGAGCGCGTGCAGATCGTCAAGCTGTGGGTCGAGGGGGATGAGGCGCGCGAGAAGACCTACGACGTTGCCCTGGCCGCCGGCGCCGAGGGAGCGCCCGATCCCGAGACGTGCGCGGAGCCGGCGGCGCACGGAGCGGCGAGCCTCTGCACTGCATGGCGCGATCCGGACTTCGATGGGAGTGAGCCCGCGCTCTACTACGCGCGGGTGGTCGAGCGGCCGAGCTGCCGGTGGTCGGCGCGCGTGTGCGAAGACAACGGCGTGCGCTGCAAGGACGGCAGCAGCGTGCCGCGCGAGCTCGCGTACTGCTGCGACGGCAGCGCGCCACGCCTGATCCGCGAGCGCGCCTGGACCTCCCCGATTTTCTTCAGCCCAGCTTCCTGACCTCGGCGGGGGCGGCGCCGGTCAGCGCCGCGATCTCCTGCACGTAGCGCGCCCACAGATCGCGCGGCAGGTCGTGTCCCATGCCCTCGAGGACGACCAGCCGTGCACCGGGGATCGCGGCGGCCGTGGCCATTCCGGCTTCCAGGCGCACCAGCGGATCGTCCTTGCCGTGAATGACCAGCGTCGGCACGCGCACCGCGGTCAGACGGTCGGTGCGGTTGCCGGAAGCCAGGATCGCCGCCAGCTGCCTGCCGGTGCCGATCGGATCGAAGCCGCGATCGTAGGAGCGCGTGGCCACCGCTCGCACCCACTCCTCGTCGAAAGGATAGCCGGGGCTGCCGATGACACGGAAGACGTGCGCCGCGTGGGCGATGGCGCCGTCGCGATCCAGCGGCGGCGCCGTCAGCAGCACGCTCATCGCCTCGGCCGTTGCCTGCGGCAGCGTCGGATCGCCGGTCGAGGACATGATGGAGGTCAGGGTCCGCACGCGCGCCGGATGCTCGATGGCAAGAGTCTGCGCGATCATCCCGCCCATGGAGGCGCCGACGACATGCGCGGAGTCGACGGCGAGCGCGTCGAGCAGCCCGACCGCGTCCATGGCCATGTCGCTGAGCGTGTATGGCGCCTCAACCCGCTGCCCGGCAAAGGCGGCCGCCATCGCCATCGCGATATCCGGCATGCGCGCCTCATGCAGATGGGTGGAGGCGCCCGCGTCTCGGTTGTCGAAGCGGATGACGAAATGACCGGCGTCGGCCAGCGCCTCGCAGAACTCCTCCGGCCACAGGATCATCTGCGCGCCGAGGCCCATGATCAGCAGGAGCGGCGCCGCGCCGGCATCGCCGAACGTTTCGTACTCGATTTCGATGCCGTTGCAGGCGGCTCTGGGCATGGCAGGTCTCCGCGGGGGGCAGGATGAAGGCTTTCCGTTGCGCCTTCGTAGCAGATCGCGGCGAAACGTCACGGCGCGGGTCCGGCCGCTCGCAGAGTCGTCCCGTTCCGGCCTTTCAGCGCCGCCGTAACGGGCAGCAGCGCCGAAGCCGGTCTTGCCGCCGCAGCTCACCTCGAGCCGCGGCGGCATGGATCCGGCGGGCTCACTTTTCCCGCTTGCTGAGCTCCTTCAGCTCTTTGCGCGCAGTGGCGGTATTGAGAGGCTCATCCGGGCGCGCCAGCGAGACGCGCCACAGGTGCGTCAGCTGTGCATAGGTCAGCGACGGCATGCCGAGCCGCATCAACTTCTTGAGGAAGGGAACCATGTCCGCTCCGCGGCTGCCGCGCGGAATCTGCACCTGCAGACGCCGCATCTTCTGGTATGGCCCCACGATGCGCAGCTCGCGCTGCACGACCGAACGGGGAATGCCGGTGAACTTGGCGAAGCCTTCCACCTTGTCTTCGGGCAGATGCCCGTTGCTCAGCATGGAGCTGAGCGACCCGATGGGAACCTTCAGGTGCTTGGCCAGCCCGCGGAGGGTCTTGTCGCGAGCCTGCAGCGCCATGATGACCTGCTTACGAAAGCCTTTGCTTGGCACCTACCATCCTTCCGGGCGCAGCTCTCCTGCATGCTGCGCCTGTTTTTCGTGCGTGATTGAAGCCCCCGATGGCGACCGGAGTGCGCCAGCGAAGATGATTTGTTTCAGAACCCTGCATTCCATTTTCTCTTCGCGCGATGGAGTCAAGTCGAAGTGGGCAATTTCACTATTCGGCGCCACGCTCGACCGTTCGAACGGGTCGCAGGCTCCCGCCCATGGCCGTACGACACGGCATCGGACGCCGCTTCGACAGGCCTTTCTGTCTCCTCCCGCCCCTGATGGAATGCTGTTCGGGCACATGGCGAACCATGGTTCAGTGCAGACGCCGTTCGCGTGCGAGCGGGCCGCCCTTCTCCACCGCATCGAGGAGGAGGTCCGGGAAACCGCGGAGTACCTGGGCATCGACAGCCTCGATGAGCGCGTCCGGCAGGCCATGCTGGACGTTCCGCGCCACGAGTTCGTTCCGCCCGACCAGATCGCCAACGCATACTTGGACGAGCCACTGCCCATCGGCTTCGGACAAACCATCTCTCAGCCATACATCGTAGCGGCGATGACCCAGCTCCTGGACCTCGACAAGAACGACGTGGTGCTCGAGGTGGGAACCGGCTCCGGCTATCAGACCGCCGTCCTGGCGCAGCTGGTGAACAAGGTCTATTCGATCGAGATCGTCGAGCCGCTCAGTCGTCGCGCGCGCCAGACGCTCACGCGTCTGGGGTATGGCAACGTCGAGCTACGCTGCGCGGATGCGCACGACGGCTGGCCGGAGCATGCACCGTACGATGCCATCCTCATGGCGGCTGCGGGCCCCGAGATCCCCTCGCCGTTGCTCGAGCAACTTGCTCCGGGCGGTCGTCTGGTCGCGCCGGTGGATCGCGGCGAGCGCGCGCAGATGCTCGTACTCATCGCGAAGGATCACGACGGCAGCCTCCAGCACCGCGCGGTGCTGCCGGTGGCCTTCGTTCCGCTCACGTGCGCGGCCGATCATGAAGCTGATCCGATGTGACGACGTCGGAATCCCCGACGCAACGACCTCACGCCACCCGCCGAGCCAGCGACCAGCCATTGTCGCGCATGATCGAACGGATGTCGCCGCTGCTGAAGCCTGACAATTCGTCGACGAACGCCGTCGGCTCGGCAAGGCCCTCGGCATGCGGAAAATCCGATCCCATCAAGATGTGACCGGCGCCGATGGCATCGCGCAGCTCCGCGATGTCGTCCTCGTAGTACGGGGAGACCCAGACGTGGCGGCAGAACGTCTCGCGCGGATCCTCGACGAATGCCTGCGGCATCTGCCCATGGGCCTTTTTCAGCTTCGCCAGCAACAACGCTACCCACTCCGACCCAGACTCGATCGTCGCCACGCGCAGACGCGGATGACGCGCAAAGACGCCGTGGCAGACCAGAGCGGCCATGGTGTCGAGAATGGGGTTGGCCGACAGCGCCAGCCGCAGCGGCGAATAGCGGAACGCTTCCATCTCGGACGACTCGCCCCAATCCTCCGCATACCTGTGGTAGCCCGAGTCCCCGGAATGGAACGCGACCGTCACGCCCGCTTCGCTGGCGCGCGCCCAGAACGGATCGAACATCGCGTCGCCGGGCGAGCGGTTCCCGCTGCGGGTCGCCACCGGCGCCGAGCGCAGACAGACGACGCGCACGTCGCGTTCGAGCGCCCGCTCCAGCTCGGCCACCGCCGCATCGACGTCGACGAGCGTGATCATCGGAGCGGCGAACAGACGCTCGCGATAGGCGAAGCCCCAGTCCTCCTCGAGCCAGCGGTTGAAAGCGCCGAATGCGGCGACGAGCGCCGGAGGGTCGTGCTTGAGCGCTTCCTCCATGCCGACGCCGAGCGTCGGAAACAGGAACGCCGCCTCGATGCCCTGCTCGTCCATCAGCGCCAGGCGCGCGTCACGGTCGCGATAGGCGGCACGGATCGGCTCGAGGCGCCCGAACAGCTCGGGCATCGATTTTCCCTCGGGATTCCTGCCGCGAAAGAACTCGTCGAGAGCTCCCGGCCTGGCCACCGGATCGAAGGTGGGATTGGGAATGAAACGGTTGATGCGGCCGCCCACCAGCAAACGCTTGCGCCCGTCGACGACCGCCCACTGCATCGCACGCTTGGCCATGCGCCGATCGATGTGCCGGGTGAACGCGTCTTCGGCTTCGTAGTAATGGTTGTCGCAGTCGAATGCGCGAAAGCCGAGGTCCCTGATGGTCATGCAACGCCCCTGTGTCGTCATCGCGGCACGTCGCGAACGATCGAATCCGCGACGGCGTAGGTATCGAAGGCAATCGAAAGGACCATGGTGGCCAGCGTCGCCGTCGAGCCGGCCGATGCGGCCGAGACCGGCTGGTTCTTAGCCCTCGCGCCGCGGGCACGGAAGCGGACCGCCGCCCACCGCGTCAGCGTGCGTGGATCGCGCTCCGCACGCGGCGCGCGACGAATCCCAGCGGCCGCTGCAGCGCGGCGGCCAAGGATGGCTGCGGCCGCGGTTGCCCCGACTCCCATTCACGAACGGTCGCATCCGGCCGCACCGCCCACCGGACGCCGACGCCCCACCGCCGGCTCCGGCGCAGAGCGGCGAGCAGCTGCGCAAGGGACGTATCGGTAGCGGCTGCCGCCGCGGCGAGCGCTACCTGCAGATCCAGCCGCGACACCTGCATCCGGGATGCACGATCGACGACCTCCTGCGGCACCGGCGCCTCCAGGGTCGCGCGCAGGTAACCGAGCACGACGGCGAGCGGCAACGAGAGGTGTCCTTGCTGCAGCCGTTGCTCGAGGACCGGCCACCGCAGCGCCTCGCATCGCGCAAGAAGCGCCGCGTCGATCATCCACAGCAACGAGCGACGGGAGCCGGTCCACGCACCACGAACGCAGCAGGCGGCGAGCTGATCGTGCAAGGCGGGAGTGCGCACGCGCCGCTGCGCCGCGCTCATCACGATCGCGTCCTTCCATACGTGGGGAGCCGCGAGGTGGTAGTGAGGATGGGGCAGAACGGTATGGCCGACCGCGACCACGAGCCCGCTGTTGTCCTCGAAACGACGGCGCATCCACGCAGCCTCGCCGGCGCGGCCGTGGTCGCGAAAGCCGGCAGCAACCAGCGCTGCCGCGGCGGCCGCAGCGTCGCTTTCGCCGATGACGATCTCGGCGGGGCCGGTGTGGTGGAGCTCGGGCCGTTCGTACAGCCGCTCCGCCAACGGGCGACCACCGAGAACCAGAAACGCGACGCCGGCCTGTTCGAGGCCGTCGCTCATGCGACCGAACACCTCCGCATACAGCCGTGCACGCAGCTCCTCGCGAAGGGAGGCCGTCCGCAGCCGCGTCGCCTCCGCCGGCGACAGCTCCAGATCGTGGCGCTCGGCCTGGCGCTGCAGCAGCGGCAGCAGCGCCGCCACGGCATCGGTACGCTCGCGTCGGAGCACGTCGAGCAGTGAGGGATGGCGCGCTCGCCATTGCTGCCAGGCCCGGCGCGCGCCATCGCGTTCGAGCAGCAGCGCACGCAGGAGCAGCGTACGGTCGGCAGCGGGCAGCGACGGCGCGAGCAGCGCCCCGTCGGCCGTGGTCACGAGCTCTCGCCGCGACGGACGCGCAGGCGATGCTGGAGAAAGCGCATCACGCCTTCATTGGCCGAATCCACTTCCAGCCGCGTCATGTTGCTGGCGTGCAGGCGGCGCCGCACGAGGACTTCTTCGATCGTATGAAGGACGCCGCCGGCCGCGCGCACACTCTCCATCCAGACGGCGGTCTCGCCGTGGCGCAACTCCTCGGGCAGGCGCGGGAGGCGCGCCAGCGACCGCGCGCGCAGGAGCACGCTCTGGATCGAATAGCCGCCGTAGGGCCTGGACATGGGATGGTCGGCGTAGCGTGCGGCATCGGCTGCCAGCTCGGCTTCCCAAAAGTTCTGCGCCCACGTCAGGCACAGATCGACCTCGGCGTTTCGTGTCATCACCTCGAGCTGGCGCGCGAGCTTTCCCGGTTGCCACAGGTCGTCGCAGTCGTTGAACGCGATGTACTCTCCCGTTGCAGCATCCAGACCCGCATTGCGGGCGGCGGCCGGGCCGCGGTTTTCCTGGCGCAGCACGCGCACGGCGGAAGCGTAGCCGGCGGCGATGCGCGCGCTGCCGTCGGTGGAGCCGTCGTCGACGACGATGATCTCGAGCGGGCGATGCTCCTGCGCCAGCACCGAGTCCAGGCACTGACGCAGAAAGCGCTCGCCGTTCCAGACCGGAATGACGACGCTGACGAGCGAGGGCGTCGTCACGTGGACGAGCCTCCGGCGCCCGCTCCGCGGCGGCGGCGGTCCAGCGCGGCCTTGACCAGGTGCAGGTACTCGCTGCGGCTCTGGCTGCCGAAGTGCTGGCTACGGTTGCCATCGTGAAGCCGCCGGCGCGCCAGCACGTGCGGCAGCAGCTCGTGCACCGCGCCGGCCTCACTGGCACGCAGGACCCAATCGGTATCGTCGCTGTGTTCGAGCTTTTCGTTGAACGTGCCGATGCGCTCCATGGCGCCGCGCCGCACCACGAGCGTCGTCAGCGAAAACCCGGCAATGGGCTCGAGCAGGCGGGGATCGCGCACGCGCCGGTCCTCGAGTTCCTCGCTGACGAAGTTTCGCAGCATCGTCACGCAGTAGTCGAGATCCGGCCGCTGCTGCAGGCGCTCGAGCTGGAGCTCGAGCTTGCGCGGCTCCCACGTGTCGTCGGCGTCCAGGAAGGCGAGCACGTCACCTGCGCTGGCGGCGATGCCGCGGTTGCGGGCTGCGGCCGGGCCGGCGTTGGCCTGCCGCAGCAGCACGACGCGCGCGCCGTAGCCTGCCGCCACTGCCGCGGTCGCATCGGTGGATCCGTCGTCCACCACCACGATCTGGTCGGGCGGACGGGTCTGCGCCAACGCGCTGTCGAGGGCGGCGGCGAGGTAGCGTTCGGCATTGAAGGCGGGAATGATGCAGGAGACGTGGAACACGACGTCGATACCGGCGGCCAATCTCGCCGCGCGTCGGCAACAAGGCAAATCCTTGCCTGCGGTGCCTGCGCCCGCTTTCCCTTGGCCGTGCGCCGCCGGCGGCCGGCGTTGCCGCTGCGAGGGCGGCGATGACCACGCGCGTGCTGCTTTGGTCGCCGGGCTTCCTCGGAGAGATCGGCGGCATCGAAGCGCTTGCGCGTCCGATGGTCCAGGCCCTTCACGGCAACGGCTTCGAGTTCCGCGTCATGGCCACCAATACGGTCCTTCCCGAGGAGCGGACGCTGTCGTGGAACGGCGTGACGGTGCACTCGCTGCCGATCTACGACGCCCTGGCGCGCAAGGATCTTGTCGCGTACGCGGCGCTGCGGCGGCGCGTGCGCGAGATCGAGCAGGACTTCGACCCGCACGTCGTGCACGTCAATCACCATCATCCCGGCCTCGTCGTGCATTGCGATACGATGGCTGGCAGGCGCGCGGCGGTCGTGTACACCGCGCATGGGTGGGGATTCCTGACGTCGGAGGGCTCGTCGCACGAATCGATCATCGGCCGCTTGATCCGCGGCGCCGACTGGCTCGTCGGATGCGCCCAGTCCTCGGTCGATGCGGTATGCAGCCTCATCCCCGAAATGCGCGACCGCAGCTCGCTCATCCGCAACGCGATGCCGCCGCCGGCGCTGCAGCCGGCACCGCTGCCGTGGGACCCGCCGCTGCTGCTGTGCATCGGCAGGCTCGTCGAGCAGAAGGGCTTCGACACGGCCATCGATGCGATGGCCATGGTGGACGCGAGCGTCCAGCTGCGCATCGCCGGCTACGGCCCCGACGCGGAGCGCCTCGCCGCGCGGATCGAGCAGCAGCGCCTCGGCGACCGCGTGCACATGCTCGGCGGCGTCGCGCCCGAGGCCGTGCCGGCGCTGATGAACGAGGCCACGGCGGTGCTCATGCCATCGCGCGGATGGGAGGGGTTGCCGATGGTCGCCGTCGAAGCGGCGTTGATGGCGCGGCCGCTGGTGGCCAGCGAGCTGCCGGGGCTCGACGAAGCGTTCGTGCCCGGCCAGACCGGCGTCGCCTTCCCACCGGGCGACGCCATTGCGCTGGCGCAGGCCATCGGCTACTTGCTCGGCCGCCGCGAGGAAGCCGAAGCGATGGGGCAGCGCGCTCGACAACGAGCGATGCGCGAATTCGGCTGGGACGCCTACATCGAAGCCTACGGCTCGCTGTACGAGCGCCTCGCGCGGAGAGAGAGTCGTGTCAGATCTCGAGAATCGTTATCTTCCCGATGAAAACGAAGTCACCGCCAAGGTGATCGATGGCGAAGCCATCATCATCAACCTGCTGACGGGCGTCTACTACAGCATGGATGGAACCGGTGCCCGCGTGTGGGAGGGCATCGAGCGCGGTCGATCCATCGATGAGATCAGCGCCGCCATCGCCAGCGGCTATGGCATCGATCCGGCACGCGTGCAGGCAGACGTGCACACGCTGTTTCGCCAGCTTCTCGACGAGCGCATGATCCGCGCCGTCGATGCCGCGGCGCCCGTCGATGCCGCGGCGCCCGTCGATGCCGCCCCAGCAGCCTTCAGCGGTAGCTATCAGCCGCCGGTGCTCAACGTCTATCGCGACATGGCCGAGGTCCTGGCGCTCGATCCTCCCACTCCGGGCGTGTTCGATTCCCTGCTCAAGGATCCGAACGCCTGAGCGAGCTGCGCTGACTTCCGTGCCGGCGACCGATCATCCGCACGATGCTGCGCCGGCGGAAGATGCTGCGCCGGCGTGGGCGATGCCGATCGCCGATGCGGCCGCCGCCGCCATCGACGCGTCGCTGCATGAGGCGTTTGCCGAGGCGTGCGCACGGCACTCCCCGGTGCAGGCGACCTACGTGCTCTCGGGCCGCCGCGCCAGCATCCGTGTGTGCGGCGAGCAGCTGGCCGAGAAGGTCCATCTGCCGTTCGCGCATCTCCACCGTCCCGGCGACGCGGCTGCCGCCGACATCACCATCGACCTGTGGGACCCGGCCGCGACCGGCGTCGCGCTCCCCGCTCCCGCGCTCGAGGCGGTGAACGCGGAGGGCAATCCGCCGGTGCGCGTCAGCGTGAACGGCCGCTACGTCGGCCATCGACTGCGCCGGACGCTGGTGTGGCTGGATCGTCGTTGCTCGCGCATCACCGGCGGCGTCGACCTCGCGGCGCCGCTGTCACTCTTCGAAACCGGACGTCCGCTGTATTTTCCGCTCATGCTGTGGCTGCGCGATCAGCGCGTGCAGTTCGTGCATTCGGGAATGGTCGAGCGCGACGGCCGCGGCGTGATCCTGTGCGGCCAGGGAGGCTCGGGGAAGTCGACGACGTCGCTGCTGTGCCTGCTGGCCGGCATGGGATTCCTCGGTGACGACTACGTCGGACTGGAGCGGACGGAGACCGGGTTCGTCGGGCACAGCCTGTTCGCATCCACCTACGTCGAGCCCGAGCACCTGCGCCGCTTCCCGCAGCTCCATCCGCACGCCGTTCACGGCAGCGCGCCGGGAGAGGACAAGAGCGTGGTGCTGCTGTCGCGGTTGTTTCCGGAACGGCTGCGCGCCAGCGCATCCATCGCTGCCGTGCTGCTTCCGCAGGTGACGGGCGAGGCAGCCACCCGCATCGAGCCTGCCACGCGCGGCTATGCGCTGAGACGCGCTGCGCCGAGTTCGATCCTGCAGCTTCTGGCGCCCGAGGCCGGCAGCCTTCACCGCATCGCGTCGCTGATCGAGGCCGTGCCGTGCTTCAAGGTTCTGTTGGGGCGCGACATGGAGCACGTCGCGGCGCGAATCGATGAGCTTCTGTGCAGCCTCAAACCGGATCCGGCGGCGGAAGCGCGCGGCCGCTGAGCACCGACCACGCTCGCAGGACGGCACGCTTGCCCATGCGGCGCAGCACCGCCGAGACCGAATCGTAGCCCCAGTACTCGGCCATGTAGGCCAGGAAACCGGTTGGCGTCGCCCGGCGGCCGCGCGCTCGCGCATCGGCCGCGTACTGGAACGCGAAGATCGGCAGACCGCCGAGCACCGTATACGTGCTGCGCCGGCACCCGAGCCGGTACTCTAGGCGATCGGCGCCGGCCACCGGCAAAGCCGCGAGGGTTTCGCGCACGGCCACGGGAACGGCGATGCCGACCACGTCGGCGAGATAGTCGAGGCCGTCACGCGCGGGCGCCACGAAACGCAGGCGCTGCGCTTCGGCAACGAAGACCTCCCACTCCACGGCCTCGGAGGTGCTCTTGGCGATCGCCGCGGCATCGCTCGCCCACCGCAGCGTGGCCTGCGGAGACCAGTGCAGGCCGTGCACGATCACGTGCAGCAGCTCGTCGGCCGCCGACATCACGCGTGCCGGCACTCCGCACAGCTCGACTGGCCGGCTGCGGCTCCACAGCTCGTCGCCGGTGCCGTTGCCGCCGATCTCCTCTCGCCGCTGCGGATACAGCCTCCAGTGCAGGTCGATGTGGCGGCCGCGCGCGTCGGCGAAGTCTTCGGCGTGGATCAGCTCGATGCGGCGGGCCGAGAGCGGCGTCTTCGGCGCGAACCCGAGCTCCAGCAGCGTGGCCACCGCCTGTTCGGCGTTGCGCGGAGAGACCAGCACGTCGACGTCCCCCATCGGACGCACGCCCGGCTGTTCGTAGTGGCGCAGCGACAACGCCACGCCCTTGAGCAGAATCGTCTCGATGCCTCGCTCGCGCAGTGCGGCAACGACCGGGGCCAGGCCGCGGAAAAGGATCTCGTTGGCCACGGTGGCCTTTCGGCGCTGCGCGCGCGCGTAGGCCAGGTCTTCTTCGGCCACGCCGGCGCGGCGCAGGTTGACGTCGATCAGGGGAAGCAGGCGCAGCTCGCCCACTTCACGCGTCGACCGTGCGTGCTCGCGGCAGCGCTGCCATGCCGGCAGCGCACGCGCCGGCTCGGCCAGCGCCGCCAGCAACAGATCCTGCTGTGCCGGCGTGGGCCAGCAGCTGCGTTCAGGCACGAACGTCCCGGGGACGGCGCGGCAGCCCGACGACGGCGGCGGGAGCGCCGCGCACCGGCACGGGCAGCTCGCGAACCTGCGGCCTGCCCTGCTCGCGCGCTTCGGCCAGCGGGCGAAGCTCGTAGATGCGGTCGCACGAAGACAGCACCTCGCGATCGTGCGTGATCAGCAGCACCGCGGGACGCGGCTGCAGCGCGGCGAGGTTGGCCAGCAGACCGGCCACCGCATCGGCGTCGAGGTGATTGGTCGGCTCGTCCAGCACCAGCAGCGAAGGCCGATGGACCAGAGCGCGCGCCAGAGCCAGGCGCTGGCGCTCTCCTCCGGAGATGCGGTGCGACTCCTCGCCGAGATCCGTCTCGTAGCCGCGCGGCAGCGAGGCGATGACGCGATCGGCCGTGGCCACGCGCGCCGCTTCCTCGATGTCGACCTGGGTGGCATAGGGACGGCCGAAGGCCAGGCACTCGCGCAGGTTGGTGGCCGGAAGCTGCGGCTCCTGCGGCACCACGCCGATGTGGCGCCGCAGCGCACGCGTATCGAGCGTGTCCATCGGATGGTCGTCCGCCAGCACCCTGCCCTGCTCGGGCGCCAGCAGCCCGAGCACGACGCCCGCCACCGTGCTCTTGCCCGCGCCGTTGGGTCCCAGCACGGCGGTGGTCTTGCCGGATTCGACGACCAGGCTGACGCCCTCGAGCACCGGGACGCCTTCGTAGGAATACGAGACGTCCTCCAGCCGCACGTTGCCGCGGAAGTCGATGCACGTGCTTCCGCGATACGGCGACTCCTCGTCCAGCTCGAGGAACGCCACCACGCCTCGCAGCGAGGCGGCGCCTTCGATGGCGATGGGCGCGCACTGCATGACGGCGGTGACGTAGTTCTTGAGCAGCATCAGGCCGACGTAGAACGACACCAGCGTGCCCAGCGGCATGCTACTCTGCGCGACGGCGGCGCCGCCGACCAGCAGCACGACCGCGCTGACGGCATGGACGACGGTGTTCTGCAGGACGCCGTAGGCCAGACCGGAGGCGGCCACGCGCTGGCGCTGGAGCCGGGTCTGTGCAGCCAGCTCACGATGGATTGCCGTCTCGTGCTCTTCGACCGCCTCGGCGCGGATCACCGGCAGCCGCCGCAGCGCGCCGGTGAAACGGTGGTTGAGAGCGGCCACGGCGCGCCGGTAGTCGGCCACGCGTCGTGCGACCTCGCGTCCCACGGTGCGATCGATGAGGACCAGCAGCGGCCCCGTCAGCAGCATCACGCCGAGCAGCACCGGCTCGATCCACAGCAGCGCCAACGCCAGCACGGCGCTGATGATCAGCGACGGCAGGCCGGTGGCCAGCCCGGCAACGCTCATCGCGTCGATCTTCTCGGCGTCCTGCACCAGCGAGCTCTCGATGATGGCGCGGTCCGCGCGCGCCCACGCCGTCGTGGAGAGCCGAAAGACCTTCTCGACGATGTCGCGGCGCAGCGTCTCGGTGGCCGTGGCGGTCGCGCCGATCAGAAGCGCGCGGCCGATGTAGGTCATGGCGGCGTTGACGAAGTAGAGCGCGACGATGCCGGCTCCGAAGCCGAAGGCGATCCGCGTGTCCGGCGCGGCCCCGTCGAGGCGCTCGAACAGGACCTTGACGGCCAGCGGTATGGCCAGAAGCGTCAGCGTCTGGCCGACCAGCGCCAGCATCGCCAGCGACAACCGTCCGAGGCTGCCGCGGTGCAGCCCCAGATAGTAGCGCCATGCCTGGATGTGCGCGCCGCGCAGGTTCACGCCCAGCCTCTTCATCACCTGCAGCTTCGCGAAAAACATGGACGGGTACAACGGCCGGCAGCGAAGAAATGTCGGCGGAGCGTCCGAAGCGTGCTCAGCGGCCGCTGGTGAAGCCGAAGAGGTGGCCGGCAATGCGCCGGATCTGGATTTCCTCGGAGCCCTCGGTGATGCGATAGCGGCGGTGATGCCGGTAGATGTGCTCGAAGGGCTTGTGCCGCGAGTAGCCTACTCCCCCATGCACCTGCATCGCCTGATCGGCGGCCTCGCACACGAGCCGGTTGGCGCGATAGTTGGCCATCGACACCATGGCGCTGACTTCCATGTGATGCCCGCGGTCGAGCTGCCAGGCGGTCTTGTAGACAAGGCCGCGCACCATCTCGGCCTCGGTCTGCAGCTCGACGAGCGGAAACTGGATGGCCTGGTTGACCGCCAGCGCCTTGCCCCAGGTCTTGCGCTTGCGCGAATACTCCACCGACTCATCGATGCAGTATTGCGCGGCTCCCAGGCTGGAGGCCGCCTGCCGGATGCGGTTCTCGTGCACGAAGTGCTGCGCGAGCACCATGCCTTCTCCTTCCACGTGAACGATGGCGGAGGCCGGAACACGCACGTTCTCCAGCCGCACCTCGGCGTGGTCGGAGGGCATGTTGAACGTCCACCACATGAACTCGACATGGAAGCCGGGGGCGTCGGTGGGAACGAGGAAGCAGGTGATGCCGCGGGGCTCGCCCGCCTTGCCCCCGGTGCGCGCGAAGATCAGGTCGTGCGTGGCGTTGTGGAGGCCCGTGTTGAAGCGCTTGGCGCCGTCGATGATCCAGTCGTCGCCGTCACGGCGGGCGGTCGTCTCGAGCCACGTGGCATCGGAGCCATGATCGGGCTCGGTCAGGCCGAAGGCGACGCGCTTCCGTCCCGTGATCATGTCCTCGAGGAACTCGCGCTTCTGCTCGTCCGTTCCGAATTCGGCGAACATGTGCACGACCGGGAAGTTGCCGACGATGGAGCTCTCGTTCTGAAGATCGTTGTGCAGCCCCAGCCCCTTGGCGGCCAGGTGCTCGCGGATGATGGCCATGCCGAGGTTGGATCCATCCTGGCCGCCGAGCTCACGCGGCAGCGAATAGCGCAGGTGTCCGGCGGCATCGGCGCGCCGACGCATCTCGCCCAGCAGCTCTTCCCACTCGCGTCGCGGCTGTCCGTCGTTCTCCCAATCGGTGCGCGCCCACTCGCGCCGGTGATCGAAGAACTGCATGTTGTCGGACTCGAGCGGCTTGATCTCGCGCTCGATGAAGTCGTCAAGCTCCGCGAGCTTGCGGCGGATGTCGGCCGGAATGTCGAAGTCCACGCGATGCCTCCTGCAGGGCGGTCGGGTGCTGCATAGCCCAGAGGCGGGAGCGTACAAGCGCCGCAGCCGCGCCGGGCGGAGCAGCGGCGAGGCATATCGCAGGGCTTGCCGGCGCTACGGCAGGATCGCTGCCGATTTGGGCGAATATGGCGCGCGATTTGCTGTCCTTCCTGAGGACCGCGGGGCGCAGGGACGAAGCGCATTCGGCCGCTGTGTCGTCCGCCTCGCAACAAGGGAGTCATGCGCCGCATCCGTGCAATCGTCGCCGCCATCGTCTTCGCGCTGACGGCCTCCTTCGGCATCACGTCGGCCGACCAGTTCCTGCAGATGCGCGCGGAGCTGGCCGGAGGGCCGACGCAGACATACTCGACGGCGGCGCTCTTCGACGATCTGGTGTCCCCTTCGGAGCAGACGGCGGCCGCAACGTGGAACGTTTCGCCGCCGACGGGCCTGCGGCCGTGCTGCGCGCTCGGCCACAACCTCGGAGTCGCCGTCGGGCCCGTCCCCGTTCCCATCGTCCGCCTCGACAACGTCATCCATCCCAATGCGCTTGGCCGCCACCGCTACAACAGCAACCTCATCAATCTTGCCATCGATCGACGCACCGGGCTCGGCCTGCGCGAGCAGAACGGAATCCTGTACACGTGCGGCGGCGGCGTCATCGATACCGCGCACATCCGCGATTATGCGGACCTGACGGTCTATCTGTACTCGGTCCTGGAGCCGCGTCTCGGGCGGCCGCAGACGATCGAGCTTCCCGACCAGGCCGGACGCCGCTTCGTTCAACTGCACGAGATCGCGCCCGAGCTGCTGGAGCGGGTCGGGCGTCGGACGCTGGCCCTGGAGCTGGCCGGATGGATCTCGTTCCAGCTCTCGATCTGGCATGAGACGGCGAGCTGGTACGGCTGGTCCAGCGTGCCGCTGTTTCCCGAGACCGTCTCCGCCTTCTCTCCCGAGGACCTCTACACCAACGTTCTCGGCATCCGTCTGGCGTTCGCGTTGATCCGCGCGGGCCGTACGGCGACGCAGCAGGACTACGAGCGCGCCATGGATGAAAGCATGCCGCGGCTGCTCGCGCGGCTCGGCGCCATGCCGGCGGCGTTGTCGCGATCGGTCCTGTCCGCGATCGATGGCGTCTGGTGGACGTCCACCGAACGGCTGCCACACCGGGAGGTCGTGCAGCTACGGAGCTTCGATACAGGCCCGCACATGGTGCCGCTGCGCGTGCCGCGGCAGCGCCTGCACGAGACGCTCGGCGAATACGCGGCCGACTACTGCGCGGCGTGGCAGGATCGGCCGGTCGTGCTCGAGGTGCCGACGCGCGCCGGCGACGTTTCTCTTTCGGAGCTGGCGACCGTCGAGATCGAGCCGATGCGCGATCTTGCCGACGACATCGCGGCCATCACGGGGACCGCGCGCATCACGCACGACGACCTGCCGCGGATCGTCGAGAACATCGCCGCCGCCGATCGGCAGCGGACCTATTCGCGCAGCACCGCCCACTCGGTCGGCTGGATCGCGAAGACCTGGCCGCGCATGGCCTGGCCGTCGTCGCGCCTGCGGCGGTTCTCGATGGCACGCTCGCGGTAGATCGCCAGCGCGGCGCGGTCGTCGGCGCCGTTGATGCTCTCGCCCAGGTGCTCGCTGAACAGCTCGCGGCGCAGCTCGCGCGTTACCTGCTGGTCCCAGAACGTCACGTTCATCTCGGTGTCGCCGCGGAAGGACCGGAACATGGCGTTGGCCGAGCCGATGGTCGTCCATTCATCGTCGATGAGCGCGATCTTGGCGTGGACGTAGATGTCTTCGTAGCCGCCGCCGGGCCGATTGGAGCCCAGCCCGGCGAGCAGGAAGTTGTCGTACTGCGCCAGCGCATCGATCATGTCGAAGACCGGCTTGACACGCGGGTGCGTGCGCACCCGGCAGATCTCGGGCATGGCCAGCGCCGGCACGAGCACGGTGACATCGACTCCGCGCTGCAGCGCGGCCTCCAGACGCTCGATCAGGAAGGGACAGAGCAGGATCTGGTTCTCGAGATAGATCGTGCGCTCGGCCGCGTCGACGGCCGCGAGGTACTGCTCGACGATGCTGAACTCGCCCTCGGCGATCGGGAACGGCCTTGCGCCCGGCGCCGGCGCGTCCAGCCGATAAAGATCGGACTGGATCGTACGCGCGACCTGCACCAGCGTGGGCCCGCACGCGCCGGCGGTCCGCTCGGGAAAGGGCAGGTCGTCGGCCAGCTCGAGAACCGGGAAGCTGCCGTACTGCGTCTCGCGCTCGCTGGCCTCGTTCCAGCGCTGCACGAAGTTGTGGTGGACGTCGGCGGCCGCCGGGCCTCGCAGTTCGACGTAGGCATCATGGATGCTGGCGCCCGCCGCGGCCTCGCCGCCGGGATGTCCGGGGGAGACGACCGAGCACACGTCCAGATTGATGCCGCCGACGAACACGACCTCGCGCTCGGTGCCGGCGTCCACCAGCCAGCTCTTCTGGTGGTGGCAGTAGCCTTCGACGCGGTCCCAGCGCGCCAGGACGTGCGGCGCGCGCGCCGCCATCGATCGGTAGCTGGCCTCGCCGGCCGGAAAATGGGCGCTGCCGACGATCATCGTCTCGATCTCGGGCTCGCTCCAGAACAGCACGCGTACGTCGATTCCCTCGCGTGCACGCCGCTCCAGGACCTCGAAAAAGCCGCCGGCCCCGTCGGGCAGCGCGAAGTCTTCGTCCAGGAAGGCCACCGTCACCCACACACTGCGGCGCGCGGCGGCGACGGCCTCGCAGATTGCGCGAAACGCCGGGACGCCGTCGACGAGCGGCCGCACGCGGTTGCCGCCTCGCAGCGGGTAGCAAGCCTGCATGGCCGACGGGATTCGCGGAACGGGAATCATGCGGCAATTGTTACGCGGACATCGAAATGTGCACAATGGTCCGAATGCACCGCCATCGGATTCTTCCTGCCGCCATCGCTGCCGCGCTCGTGTCGTGCACCACCGGCCTCGCCCGCTCCCAGAGCGTGGACCTGGCCAGGGTCGAGATGGTCGACCTGACGCATGCGTTCAACACTTCGACCATCTACTGGCCCACGGCCCCGAGCGGCTTCACGTTTATGCACCTCTCGCACGGGCATACGCCCGGGGGGTACTTCTATTCCGCGGGCGCATTCAACGCGCCGGAGCACGGCGGCACGCATCTGGACGCGCCGATCCATTTTTTCGAGAACGGACAGGCCGTCGAGCAGATTCCGCTCGAACGGCTGATGGGGCCGGCCGTGGTGGTGGATGTCCGGGCCTCGGCGGCGGGCAATCCGGACTACGAGGTCGGCGTCGTCGACATCACCAGCCACAGCGCGGTCAACGGGCCCATCGCCAAGGGGACGATCGTTCTCATCCGAACCGGCTGGGCATCGCGGTGGGGCGACCGCCGCGCCTACCTCGGCGACGATACGCCTGGCGACGCCAGCAGCCTGCACTTTCCGGGGCTGAGCGCGGAGGCCGCCCGTTATCTCGCCGACAAGGGAGTGGCCGCCGTCGGCATAGACACGGCATCGCTGGATCCGGGCCGCTCCACCGACTTCCAGGCGCACCGCGTGCTGGCCAGGGCGGGCGTGCCGGGCTTCGAGAACCTCAACATACCCGAGACGCTGCCGGCCAAGGGCATCACGGTGCTGGCCCTGCCGATGAAGATCGAGGGCGGGTCGGGCGCGCCGCTGCGCGCAGTGGCGCTGGTGCCCCGGCGCTAGGCCGACTGCTGCATGGCGCGCAGCTCGTCGGCCGTATGCGAACGGCCGTCGGGGCTCCAGCCGGGCGGTTGCAGGATGTAGCCGAGGGCTTCGCGGAAGTTGGACGCGCCGCGTACGTCGGCGGCCAGCGCCTTCCATTCGTGAAACGCGATCTCCACCAGATCGAACGTCTCGATGTTCCTGGTCAACCCGTAGGTGACCGGAGCCGCCTCCGGCTCGAACGTTCCGAACAGCCGGTCCCACACGATCAGCATGCCGCCGTGATTGCGATCGAGATACTCCAGATTGGTGCCGTGATGGACGCGGTGATGCGACGGCGTGTTCAGCAGCCACTCGAGCGGCCCGAGCTTCCCGATCGTCTCGGTGTGGATCCAGTACTGGTAGAGCGTGTTGACCGCCTGCACGGTGAGCACCAGCATCGGATCGAAGCCGATCAACGCCATGGGCCAGAAGAACGGCATGTACGTCAGCGGCGTCGTCCACGACTGGCGCAGCGCCGTCGAGAGGTTGTAGTGGCGGCTGGAGTGATGGTTGACGTGCGCCGCCCACAAGAAGCGCACCTCGTGGCTGAGGCGATGGAACCAGTAGTAGCAGAAGTCGCCCACCAGCAGCGCCAGCACCCAGGTCGCGGCGCTGGACGAGTCGAGCTGCAGCGGCGCGAGGGCCGCGAACAGCTGCAGCGTGGCCAGCGACACGCCCTTCATGAACAGGTTGATGAGAACGTTTCCCACGCCCATCCCCAGGCTGGCGGCCGTGTCGCGCCTCTCGTAGCCGCGCAGGGCCGCGCCCTCGTGCAGCTTCATGCGCGCGATCAAGACGCTCTCAGCGAGCATGGTGACCAGGAAGAAGGGAACGGCGTAGATCGTCGGATCGCTCACGACGGCTTCTCCTTTTTCGGCGAGCGGGACCGCGGCCGCGCGGGAAGCGGCGTCTCGCGCAACGGCCGCGGCGGCATGCCAGCCGGCGCGGCCGCGGCATCGGCGACGGCCTGCGTGGCCATGGCTTCGAGAGCCGGCACAAGCTCCGGCGACATGCCTTCGTCGCCGTAGAGGCAGCGGGCCAGCGCCATGCCGAGCATGGCCTGCAGCAGCAGCTCGAGCGTCACGTGGAATCGCGCGTCAGAGGCCGCGTGCGGAAAGTACTCGGCGGCGAGCGTGCGAACGTTCTGCGCGTGCGCTGCCGCCACCGGCAGCAGCACCGCACGCAGCTCCTCGTCGGTGCGCGCGGCTGCATAGAGGTCGAGGATGGCCTGGTGGCGCCGCTGTCCGTACATCGACCACAGCAGCGACACCGCCGCAGCGGGAGTGCGCTGGGCTCGATCGAGCGCGGCGAAGGCCGCGCGGTAATCGTCGGTCAGGCCGGCGAAGACATGCTCGACTGCAGCAGCCACGAGGGCGGCCCGGCTGCGGTAGTGGTGGAGCTGCGCGCCGCGCGAGACGCCGGCCCGCTCGGCAACCATCGTCGTCGTCAGCGCGCCATAGCCGTGCTCGACGAGGCAGTCGACGGCCGCGTCGAGCAGCAGGCGCTGCGTCGAGGCGCTTCTCTCCTCCTGCGATCGGCGGCCTCGGCCGACGGTGGCGGCTGGCATTGCCGGACCGTACGCTCCGACAAACAAACAGTCAAGCCTGCTTGTAACTGACGCAACCCCCCCGGACGAATGCGTCTTTGTGCCGGGCGGCTTAGGGCGTACCATCGCCACGTCGGGCCCAGGCCGACTCCGCAAAAACCAGCAGATGCCAACGCGATGACCGATACGGCCTCGGCGTCTGCGACAGGAGCTCACGAATGAGGAAGCATCTTCGACACCTCGCGACCGGAAGCGTGGCTTTGGCATTGCTCGTCCTTCTGCCCGGCTGCAAGGACAATCACCGGCCGCCCGACTTCGTGCGTCTCTTCTTCGGCACGACCTCGACGGGCACCTGCGACAGCCTGACGATCGAGGTCGACCTGGAAGCGGCCAATTCCTTCCTCGTCATGGATCTCGGCAGCAATCCGGACTGCTCGCTGGCCGCGGCGCTCGAGGCCAGCGGCTGCGATCTCGACGTGATCGTCGAAGGCGACATCTTCCGCGCCACCATCACCGGCTGCACCATCCCTGCCTTCGTCAGCGCCTTCGAATGCTTCTTCGTCAGCGCCGACCTCTCCCAGATCAACGCGGCTGCCACTGCGCAGTGCGTCTGCACCAATCCTGGATGCAATGAGACACCGCCGGTCTGCATCAGCGACGAGCCAGGCGCGGGCACGTGCGAGGACTGCGACAACGGCGTCGACGACGACGAAGACGGCGCCGTCGACTGCGACGACAGCCAGTGCGCCGGCTCACCGCAATGCGACGGCACCACGACGACCTCCTCGCCGGACACGACCAACACGACCGGCACCACCGACACGACCAATACGACCCACACCACCGGCACGACCAACACCACCGGCACGACCAACACCACGGGCCAGCCGGGCCAGGAGTGCCGAATCGTGTTCCACCTGCCCGACGCGGAGGACGTGGGGTCACTGCAGTGGGACACCAACTACTCCGAAGCCAACGGCGGCTTCGCCGGCGCCGGTCCCAACGTGGATTGCTCCTCGCTGGTGGAGGGCTCCATCGCCAGTTTCAACGACAATGACGAGGGCCAGGTGCTGTCGGGCGGGATCATCAGCCTGGAAGGCTTCACCGGACCTCTCGACATCGCCGAGTGCACTTTCGAGTCCTCGGAAACGCCGGTGGCCGCCGACTTCACCATCACGGTCACCGACGCCAGCGATCCCGACCTCAACCCGATCGACGTGGACGTCGTCATCGGCAGCATCGAGTGCGACGCCGGCCCCACCACGACGATCGACGGGCCGACGACAACCATCGGTGGGCCGACCACGACCCTGGGCGGTGAGACCATCCCCATCACGTTCCGTCTGGCCAGTGCCAGCAGCGAGGAGGTCGGCGCCGTGCAGTTCAGCGTCGACTACTCGGGCGCGCCCGGCGAGTTCGCGGGCATGGGCTCCAGCGTCTCGTGCACCAACGAGGTCGACGGCGCGATCTTCGCCGCCACCGACGATGACGCGGGCGACAGCCTCTCCCTCGGATTCATTTCGCTCGACGGCTTTGCGCCGCCGGCCGATCTGGCGATCTGCCAGTTCGTCAGCAGCGGCGAGGCGCCGGTGCCCTCCGACTTCACGATCACGGTCGAAGACGCGTCCGACCCGGATCTCAATCCCATCACGGTGACGATCGAGGTCGTGATCCCCGAATGATTCGAGCGGCAGGCAGCGGCGTCAGCGCTCGGAGCTGATCGCCGCCGCCTGCCTGCGCGCCTCGGCGATGCGCTGCGACAGCCGCGGCGACGTCATCATCAGCAGCGCCAGCGAGATGGCCAGGAACGGCACGAGCACGGTGGCATCGTGCGTCAGCAGCGCGCGGGCCATGCCGACGATGGCCACGCTCTCGGCCATCGCCCAGACCACGATCAACCTGGTGGTGGCGTAGAAGCCGAAACCCACGAGCAGCCGTTCCTGCTCGCTCATCGCCGCCAGATCCTCGGCGAGCGTCTTGTCCTGGCGCGCCGCCTGATCGAGCGCGTTCCGCCATGCCTCCGCTCCGGCGCCGTCGGCCGGAGGAAGGCGCGAGCGCATCCACCACGCGATCGCGGTCGCGGCGGCAGCGACACCGAAGAAGACGATGGCCGGCGGCGGCTCGGTTGCCGGCGCCGCCTCCTGCGACCACTGGCGCTGCAGGACGAACGTAACGGCGGCGTAGGTCACGGCTGCCATCGTCATCGCCACGTGGACGATGGCAGCCTTGGTGGTCATGCGCCCCACTCTCTTCTCGAACGCTGGCGAACCCCGCAGCATCGCAGCACCTCTCAAAGCAGGCCGGCGCCGCGCGCCCAGCGGTACTTGGCGCCGAGCACGGCCACCGGCATCTCGGTCGTATAGGGATAAGCAGGAATTCCGCGCTCCCACAGATGGTCGCAGGCCTGCTCCACCTCGACGTCTCCGACCAGGGAAGCCACCACCGGCTTCTCGTGCCCCTTGCCTCGCGCCCGCTCGACGACGTCGGCGAGCAGCTCGGCAAACACCATCGGCGGCGTAACGATGGTGTGCCAGTAGCCGAGGATCAGCGAGTGAATGCGCGGATCCTCCAGCGCCAGCGCGATGGTGTTGCGATAGGTCGAGGGCGGCTCGCCGCCGGTGATGTCGACGGGATTGCCGGCCGCGCCGAAGGGCGGAATGAACTTGCGGAACGCCGCATCGAGGTCCTCGGGCATGCGCATCAGCGAAAGCCCATTGTCCACGCACGCATCCGACAGCAGCACGCCGGAGCCGCCGGCGCCGGTGACGATGACGACGTTCTCTCCTTTCGGCGACGGCAGCACCGAAAGCCCCCGCGCGAACTCCAGCATGTCGCGAAGCGAGCGCGCCCGCACCACGCCGCACTGGCGCAGCACGTCCTCGTAGATCTTGTCGTTGCCGGCGAGAGCTCCCGTGTGCGAGGCCGCGGCTCGCGCGCCCAGGGCGGTGCGCCCGGCCTTCAGCATGACGATCGGCTTCGCCTTGGACACGCGCGAGGCAGCTTCGGCAAAGGCGCGGCCGTCCTTGAGATCCTCGGCATGCATGGCGATGACGGAGGTATTCTCGTCCTGCTCGAAGAACTCGAGCAGATCGTCCTCGTCGATGTCGGACTTGTTGCCGAGGCCGACGATCGCCGACACGCCCATCCTGGTCGAGCGGGAGAAGCCGATGATCGACATGCCCACGCCGCCGCTCTGCGAGGACAGCGCGACCTTGCCGCGAACGTCGTAGGCGGTGCAGAACGTCGCGCACAGGTTCTCGGGCGTGTAGTAGAAGCCGTAGATGTTCGGGCCCATCACCCGCACGCCGTGGCGGCGCGCCACCTCGAGCATCTGGTCCTGCAGCTCCTTCTCGCCGACCTCCGCAAAGCCCGACGGGATCAGAACCGCCCCGGCGATGCCCTTGCGGCCGACCTCTTCCATCGCCGCGGCCACCAGTCGTGCAGGGATGGCGAAGACGGCCACGTCGATGTCGCCTTCGACGTCGAGCACGCTCTTGTACGCGCGGAGGCCCATGATCTCGGGCGCCTTCGGATGAATCGGGTAGATCGCGCCGCGGTAACCGCCCGCGACGAGGTTCTTCATCACCGAGTTGCCGATCTTGCCTTCTTCGGCCGAGGCGCCGATCACCGCCACCGCGCGCGGCCGCAGGATGCGGCGCATGGCGGCGACGATCTGCTCGCGCGGCAGCCGCACCGGCTGCGGGCGCGGCTCGCCGGCGATCGTGATGCGCGCGTCCACGGCCACTGCGCCGTCCGGGCGCGCGAAGATCGGGTTGAGGTCCAGCTCCTCGATCTGCGGGAAATCCTCGAGAAGACGCGAGACGCTTTCGATGATCGCCACCAGCGCCGCGTGGTCGACGGCCTTTTCGCCGCGCACGCCGCGCAGAACGTCGGCGCCGGCGATGTCGCCGAGCATCGCTGCGGCCTGAGCCCGATCGACCGGAGTCATGCGGAACGTGACGTCGCGCAGGACCTCGACCAGCACGCCGCCGAGGCCGAACGCGACGACCTTGCCGAACGTCGGATCGGTGACGCCGCCGATGAGCACCTCGCGCCCGGGCGCCTCCATCTTCTGCACGAGCACGCCGGCGATCCTGGCCTCGGGTGCATGCCGTCGCGCGGCCTCGACCAGCTCGCCGTAGGCGGCTTCCACCCCGGCGACGTCGCGCGCGCCGAGGCGGACGCCGCCGGCCTCGGTCTTATGAAGGATGTCCGCGGAAACGATCTTGAGCGCGACCGGGAAGCCCATCTGCTCGGCGACGCGGCCCGCCTGCTGCGCCGACTCGGCCAGCCATTGTCGCGCCACGGGTATCCCGTACGCGTTGCATACCTCGGCCGCCTCGTGCGCCAGAAGCGCCGTTCGTCCGTCCGCCCGCACCGCCGCCAGCACGTTCTCCACCGTTGCCCGCTCCGCGTTCATCGATCCTCCTGCCGACGCGCCTGCGGCGTCGCGGGCGCGGAGTCTAGTCGCGATGCGGAGAGCATGACAGCGCCCGGCGAGCCTGGGCGCGCCCGCTCGTGGATTCCTCGTGCCGGTGGCAGCTACTGCGGCTCGATCCGGTAGATGGTGTTGTTGCTGATCATGTACAGCTCCCCGCGCGCGTCCTCGCCCCAGGACACCACACCGGCAAAGAACGCTCCCGCCGATTTCGCGTCATTGGTACGGTCCGTCAGCTCGGTGGCCGCGCCGCCGGCCACCTCGAACGTGCGAACCCAGGCGCCGCACAGGTCGGAGAAGAAGTAGGTCCCGGCGAAATCGGGCATGGCACAGCCGCGGTAAGCGTAGCCTCCCATGACCGCGCAGCCGCGTCCGTGCGTGTACTCGTGCACCGGCATCGTAAAGCCGGTGGGCGGATCCGGACACGGCTCCATCCGGCAACGCGTGCCCTCGAAGATGCCCCAGCCGTAGTTCTCGCCGCCCGTGCTGGCGCCGGGTGCGAAGTCGATCTCCTCGATCTGCTGGCCGCCGACGTCGCCGATGTAGAGGTCGCCCGTGAGGCGGTCGAAGCTGAAGCGCCACGGGTTTCGCAGTCCCTTCGACCACACGTACTCGATGTCGCTGGTTCCACCGGCGTAGCCGGGGTTGCTGGCCGGAACGGTGATGAACGGCGCCGAATCGTGATCGACGTCCAGGCGCAGCAGCTTGCCGAGCAGCAGCGTATCGTCCTGCGAATTGTGGCCGCTGCCGCCGTCGCCCATGCTCCAGTAAAGATAGCCGTCGCCACCGAACTGGAGCTGCCCGCCGTTGTGGTTGGCCGCTCCCGGATGCGGCACCACGAGCAGCTCCTGACGCGTCGACTCGTCGGCGACGGTGGGATCGCCTTGATCGACTTCGTAGCGAGCCAGAACCAGGTCGCCCGAGAGGTTGGTGTAGCTGACGAAGAAGCGGCCGTTGCTGTCGTAGTCTGGGTCGAAGGCCATGCTGAACAGGCCGCGCTCGCCGCCGGTCGTGGTCAGGTTGCTGATGTCGAGGAACGGCGTCGGGTTGACCGTGCCGTCGACGAGGCTGAGGACGCGGATGTAGCCGGCCCGCTCGGTGACGTACAGGCGGAGCGGATCCAGGCGCGGCGCGGTCAGGAACGTGGGGACCGTGAAGTCGTCGCTGACGAAGACGGCGTCGATCGCGGTTCCGGCCGCCGGCGCGATGCCCGTGCAAAGCGCGCTCTCGTTCTCGAGCTGGCAGAACGAGGAGCAGCCGTCGCCGTCGTCCAGATCGCCGTCGTCGCATTCTTCGGGCATTTCGCTGATGCCGTCGCCGCACTCGGGAGGAAGGTTGCAGGCGCAGGTATCGTCGCAAAGGCCGGGACAGGTGGCGTCGTCGCCATCCTCGCACTCCTGCGAAGGGCCGGCGATGCCGTCGCCGCACACCGGCGACAGGGCGCGCACGAGATCGTTGTGCGCGTCTTCGTCGATGTCGCGAACCTGATCGAGGTCGCCGGTGGTCGTGCACCCGCCGCGCGTCTCGGCGGCCGAGAAGCCGGCGACCAGCCGTTCGTAGGCATTGGCCAGGCATCCCTCGCTCGGCGGAAGGCCGCGCACGGCGGTCTTGCCGTAGCAGCGAAGGCCGCCGTGGACGTGGCGGCCGGCGGCCTGCACCTTGGCGGCGGCGCAGAGACGCGCCTGGTCCGTCTGTTCGGGCGCGAGCAGCGCGTCCACGGCGGCGCGCGCCGCATCCACGATGGCCTGCGCGCCGCCTTCATCGTCGGCGGTGGCGCACCCGCCGAGAGCCTCGGCCTTGCGGAAAGCCGTGCCCAGCCTTGTTGCGGCCGTCGCGGTGCAGCCAGCGTCGACCGTTTCGCCACTTCGCAATGCGTGGGCGTGGCAGGAAAACACATCCTTGGCGTAGCGTGCCGCCGCCTTGGTCTTGGAGCCGCCGCAGCGGTCGGCCGCCGGGTCGGCGGATGCGTTGGCCGCATGGCCGACGACGAGCGCGGCGACCAGCGCTGCGAGAACGAAATGCCGCTTCATCGATTCCCTCCCCCCGCGCGACGTTCCGTCGCGCCAAACCTTCTCCTTATCGCGCGAGGCGCAGGCCGAGGCCAGCATCTTTCGTCGGCACGCCCGCCTGAACCACCGCTCAGACCGTGCGCCGTCTCTTCCTCGGCATGTTCGGCAACAGCATCGCGATGAGGCCCTCTCCACGTCAGGCGACCGCCGTCGGATGTCGCCTCGTGCGCCGAGTCATGCAATCTGCGTCATAGGCGGCCGCCCATGACACCACTGGCATGGACGCGCGGTCCCGATCGCCGCTAGTCACACGGCGGAGGTTCCGCCATGCCATCACCTGTCTTCTGCATCGCCGTCCTTTCTACCGTGCTCCTGGCCGCTCCCGTCGCGCGCGCGGAAGAAGCTCCGCCCGAGCTCGTGCGCGACATCGGCCGCTATGCCCTCTTCGGCCGTTACAACATCGATTGGGGCGGTGCCGCTCGCATGCCGGTACGCGGAGCGGTCGGCGCCTCCTTCTTCAAGGTGGATTTCTCGGTCGCGCTGCATTGGAATAGCCCCGAGGCGTACGTGGCCGCGCCGATCGTGCGCGCCGCGCCGGGCAGCACCTTCCACCACGTCTTTGCCAGGAACCACGAACACCTGGCAGTCGACCACCCCGTGACCCGGTACGAAGGCGATCTCGTCGATCCCGTCCATTATCCGGTGATGCCGGCGGTGACCTGCGGCGGCACCAGCGTCACCGTGGATTCCGCGACCTCGCCTCGAACACTGGCGCCGGGGCGTTACGACGTCGTCACGGTCCTGCAGGACCAGCGCCTCGAGCTGGTTGCGGGCGGACGCTACGAGATCTGCAGCATGCGCCTGCGCAGCGGCTCCACGATCCTCGTGCACGCGGACAACGTGATCCTGCTGCGCGACTACCTCTCCACCAACGCGCGCGTTCAGATGACCGGCACCGGCGCCTGCGGCGCCCGGTGGCTTGCGGCCAATGAGGCCAATTCCCCTGGCGGCGCTGCGTTCGAGTTCGGACAGGGCACCGGCGCCGCCAACCGCGCGCGCATCGCCGGCCAGTTCTTCACGCCCGGCAGGATCACGATGGCGCAGAACAACGACTACACCGGCCGCTTCTGGGCCGAGACCATCGATGGAGCGGCCGGCGACGAGCCTACGCGCACGCTCGACGACTGCGCTGCGCCGGTGTGCGGCGACGGCCGCCTCGACCCGGGCGAGCAGTGCGACGACGGCAACAACCGCAACGGCGACTGCTGCTCCTCGTTCTGCGAGCGGCTGCCGGCGGGCAGCGCCTGCGACGACGGCAGCTTCTGCACAGCCACCGATGTCTGCGACGGCGCCGGCGTCTGCCGCGGCAGCGGCGATCCCTGCACCGGCGCCGACGGCGACGGCAACTGCTCGGAGTCCTGCAATGAAGAGCTCGACGATTGCAGCGGCCCCGATGCCGACGGCAGCGCCTGCCAGGACGGCCTGTTCTGCAATGGCGCCGACCGCTGCGCCGCCGGCCAGTGCGCGTGGCACACCGGCTCGCCCTGCCCCGGCGCCGACGACGATGCCAACTGCAGCGAATCGTGCGACGAGGCCAGCGACCGCTGCGATGCGCGCGATCCGCTCGGCAGCGCGTGCAACGACGGCCGCTACTGCACCGTCGTCGATTCCTGCGGCGCCGACGGCACGTGCACGGGGTCAGGATCGCCCTGCCCCTTCGCCGACGGCGACGGCAACTGCGCCGAGTCATGCGACGAGCTGGCCGACGCGTGCACGGCCGTCGATGCGCAGGGAACGCCGTGCGACGACGGCATGTTCTGCACCGCCAGCGATCAGTGCGACGGCCGCGGCTTCTGTCGCGGCTCCGGCGATCCATGCACGTCCGGCTCGGGAAGCGACGCCGCCTGCAGCGATGCGTGCGATGAGACTGCCAACGCCTGCAGCGCTCCGGACCTGGACGGCTCGCCCTGCGACGATGGCATCGCCTGCACGGTGGGCGAGCGTTGCATCGGCGGCGTGTGCGCGCCCGGCGGCAGCACCATCTGCGATGACGGCAACCCCTGCACGGACGAGTTCTGCGCCCCCACGGGGAAATGCCTGTCCACCTACAACGAAGCCGCATGCGACGACGGCAACGCCTGCACGCTCAATGATCGCTGCGACCGCGGCACGTGCGTCGGCGGCCCCGCCCTCGACTGCCGCGACGACGACCTGTGCACCGCCGACCTGTGCGACCCCGCCAGCGGCGAATGCCGACACGCCTACGCTCCGGCACCCAGCTGCCACCAGCTCGCAACGGCCGTCACCCGCATCGACGTCGCCTACTCGCCGGTGGACGGCCAGGTGATCGAGCGACTGACGTCGTCATGGCGGGGTCAGCGCGGCATGGACTGGACCGAGCGCGACGAGCTCGGCGATCCCACCGCCGGCGACGCCTTCTCGGTCTGCTTCTACGACGAAAGCGACGGCGTTCCCGAGCTGGCCTACCGGCTCGACCTGACGCCCGACAAGATGGCCGAAGCGCAGTGGAAGCGGTCATGGTCGGCGGCCGAGCTCGTCTACAAGCTCAAGGCCACCTCGGGGACCGCGCAGGGCGTCTCGCAGGTCAAGCTCATCGTCGACAAGGACAACACGGCGCTGCTTCGGCTGAAGGCCGGTGCCAACGTCGGATGCAACGGCGAATGCCGCAGCAAGTTCGATCCGCCCGCCCCGCTCGCCGATGGCCGCTTTTTCGCGATGGAACCGGGGATGACCGTGCAGTGGACCAGCTCGACGGGCTCGTGCTGGAGCTCGCGCTACGAGCAGGCAAGGGAGAATCAGACCGGCGAGTTCTACGCGATTTCCCGCGCAGTCGCGCCGTGATGGGTGCTGGCACGACGATGGGCGTGTCTGCGGCAGGGCATGCCAGTTGTGCGTCGCTGCGCCGGCGGACATGCCCGTGTCCGCCCGCACAGCGCTACCATGCAGGCTGTCGTGCATCGTGCAACGACACGCCCGTGCGGGCGGGGCCTGGCCGGTCCGCGCAGCGCATGCGCCACGCGCGCGAATGCGGGATCTTGACGGTCGGACCATCGGTCTTACCCTAGCCACAAATGGCCACCCCAGATTCAACCCTTCGTCTGCCCGTCATTCCTCTGCGCAACTCGGTGTTGTTCCCGATGCTGACGATGCCGTTCTCCGTGGGGCGGACGGGCTCGGTCGCCGCAGTCGAGGCCGCGCTTGCCACCGAAGACAAGCACATCGTCGTCGTGGCCCAGCGCAGCGCCGACGTCGACGATCCGTCGCCGGCCGATCTCTATTCCGTAGGCACCAAGGCCGTCATTCGCCACGTAGCCCGCACCGAGAACGGCCTGCAGATCATCCTGCAGGGCGTCGAGCGGGTTCGGCTGGAATCCTACGCTCACACCGTTCCCTACCTTGCCGGCGAGGTGCGCGCGCTGCCGCGGCCTGCCGGTGAGGGCGCCGAGGTCGAAGCGCTCGAGCGCGAGATCAAGGACCTGACGCGGAAATTCCAGGCTCTGGCGCAGGCCGCGCCGGCGCTGGACCTGACGCAGATCTTCGCGGCGGTCGAGGAGCCGATGCAGCTCGTCTACATGATCGGCGCGACGCTGACGCTGCGGGTCAACAAGGCCCAGCCGCTGCTCGAAGCAGCAACGCGCGCCGATGCGCTGCGCCTTCTCCACGAATACCTGACGCACGAGGTGCAGGTTCTCGAGGTCCGCAAGGAGATCGCCAGCGCGGCGCAGACCGAGATGACGCGCGAGCAGCACGACTACCTGCTGCGCCAGCAGCTGCGCGCCATCCAGGACCAGCTCGGCGAGAAGAACCCGGAGCAGGCCGAGGTTGCCGAGCTGCGCACGCGCCTGGAAGAGCTCGAGCTGCCCGAAGAGGTCAAGAAGGAGGCGGAGAAGGAGCTGACGCGCCTGGAGCGGCTGCCCTCGGCTGCTCCGGACCACCAGGTCCTGCGCTCGCACATCGAGCTCATCCTGGAGCTGCCCTGGAAGAACACCACGGCCGACAACCTCGACCTCGCCAACGCACGCGAGGTGCTGGACGAGGACCATTACGGGCTGGAGGAGATCAAAGAGCGCATCCTCGAGCAGCTCGCGGTGCTCAAGCTCAACCCGAATGCCAAGGCGCCGATCCTTTGCTTCGTCGGCCCTCCGGGCGTCGGCAAGACCTCGCTCGGCCAGTCGATCGCGCGGGCGCTCGGACGCAAGTTCGAGCGCTTCAGTCTCGGCGGCCTGCACGACGAGGCCGAGCTTCGCGGACATCGCCGCACCTACATCGGCGCGATGCCGGGCCGGATCCTGCAGGCGATCCGACGTGCCGGCGTGTCCAACCCGATGATCATGCTCGACGAGATCGACAAGCTCGGGCGCGACTTCCGCGGCGATCCGGCGGCGGCGCTGCTGGAGATCCTGGACCCGGCGCAGAACTTCGCGTTCCGCGACAACTACCTCGATCTTCCGTTCGATCTCTCCAGCGTGCTGTTCATCACCACGGCCAACAGCCTGGACACGATTCCGCGTCCGCTGCTCGACCGCATGGAGGTCATCCGCCTCTCGGGCTACACCGAAGAGGAGAAGGTGCAGATCGCGCGCCGCTACCTGCTGCCGCGCCGGCGCGCCGAAGCCGGGCTGACGGAGGAGAATTTCGTCATCGCCGACGACACGCTGCGCGCGCTCGTGCGTCGCTACACGCGCGAATCCGGCGTGCGAGAGCTCGAGCGCGTGATCGGACGCCTGGCCAGCAAGGCCGCGCTGAAGTTCGCCAAGGGCGAAGCGGACAAAGTCGCATTTACGCCCGATGATCTGTCGGATCTGCTCGGCGCCGAGCGTTTCCGCATCGAGGAGGCGCGCCGCGTGCTGCCTCCGGGCGTGGCGACCGGGCTTGCCTGGACCGAGACGGGCGGCGACGTCCTCTACATCGAAGGACTGCGTCTGCCCAAGGGGCGCGAGCTGCTGCTGACGGGACAGCTCGGCGACGTCATGCAGGAGTCGGCGCGAGCGGCGCTGAGCTATGTGCTCGGGCATGCCCGCCAGTTCCGCATCGACCACGCCGGCGGCAACGTTCACCTGCACGTGCCGGCGGGCGCGATTCCGAAGGACGGGCCTTCGGCCGGCGTGACGATCGTGACCGCGCTGTGCTCGCTCTTCACCGGGCTGCCGGTGCGCAGCGATACGGCGATGACCGGTGAGATCACGCTGACCGGCCTGGTACTGCCGATTGGCGGCCTGAAGGAGAAATGCCTGGCGGCGCGGCGCGCGGGCCTGACCCGGATCATCGTGCCGAAGGGCAACGCCAAGGACCTGCGCGAGGTTCCCGAGGAAGTTCGCGCGGAGCTGGAGGTGATCTTCGCCGAGCACATCGACGACGTGCTGCTGGCGGCCATTCCGCACCTCGGCGACCGGATGCAGCGGATCACGCAGGCCGCTTAGACCGGGAGCGCAGCAAGGCGCCGCAGCGCCGGCGGTCCAGCAGGTTCGCGGACGCACGGTCCGTGGACGCGCGAAGGATCGGCCGAAGCGCTCCGAACCTGGAGCGCGGCTACTCGAACTCTCCGAGGCGCCGGTCGAACGTATAGGCGCCGGGCTCCACGACCAGGCGCCGGGCCGGCGTCTGGACGTCGCCCGCGGCGGCCGCGAACGGAAGCCCCGCGACGAAGAAGACCGTTCCGAGCATGTAGTTCACGAGCGAGAGCGGCCTGGAGATGAGGACGTCGGCGGCCATTGCCGCCGCCGACGGATCCTCGTCGGGTGGAGAGACGTACACCACGCGCCGGCTCGTCGCCTCCTCCTTCGGCACATACAGGATGCGCTTGCCGGAGGGCTCGTGCTCTTCGATCCGATAGATGGTTCCGCCCGGGGAGCCTGCGCTGGCGCAGGTGGCCGCAAGGACCACCGAGGCGACAGCCAACGACAACGCGTTCTTCCTCATCGCTCGCACCTCTCGTTACCGGACCGGATACGGCCACAGTGGTCGGGCAATGGCCGCAAGTCAACGCAGTCGGCAACTCTGTCGGGCCGTCCGCGGCCTTTGCTCCTCCAGGACGCCGCAGCCGCGGTTGAGCCGCCGCCCGTGGCTGTCTCCGGTTACGGTCAGCCGGCTTGCGCGCTCGGCCTGGCGGCAATCCGATCGAACCAGGCAGCCAGGTTCTTCAGGTTGCGGTCGAGCGGCTGGCCGACCGTTCCGCCGAAGTCGAGCGCCGAAAACAGGATGATGTCCGCCAGCGTGAAGCGGTCGCCGGCGACATACGGCTTGCCCGCCATCAGGCCGTCGAGCCACACCAGCTTGTCGCGCGCGATCGCCTTGAGGCCGTCGGCGGCCTCCGGCAGCACGCGCATGCGCGAGCGGAACAGCTCGATGCCCTCGCCGAACCGGAACCCGTTGAAGATGTGCTCGGTGATGCCGATCTCGATGCGGCGCTGCCACATGCGCGTTTCCGCGCGATCCTCGGGCGTCGTTCCGATCAGCGGCGGCGCCGGGTGCTTCTCTTCGACGTACTCGCAGATGGCCACCGTCTCGCCGATGACCCTGCCGTCGTCGAGCTCGAGGCACGGCGTCTGGCCCGCGGGGTTCTTGTCGGTGTAGGGCGCGCGCCGGTTCTCGCCTCCCATCAGATCGACCTCGACGGTGGGAATCTCCACGCCCTTCTCGAGCAGGAACATGCGGACGGTGCGGGGGTTGGGGCCGATGGATGTGTACAGCTTCATGGAATGCCTCCTCCAGGCGCCAGTGGCGCGGTCGTACAGGTGGTGCGGCGGGCGTCGCAACTGACGATGGACCGCGGATAGCAGGGCACGATGCGATAGCCCGGGCGAAGCTAGACCGGGGCGCCTCAGCCTGCCATCGCTCGCGAACGACGGCCCGTGGCCGCAACGGCCTCTCACTCGACGTAGCCGAACGAGCGCAGATCCTGCTCGCGGCGCCGCAGCTCGTCCTCCTGGTCCTTTTGCGTCGTGTCCGCCTCGCCCGCCTTCTCGCCTTCGCCGCTGGATCGACGCGGCGACAGCCGCCGGGGATGCGCGACGGACCAGCGCTCGAGCTGGTCGGCCAGCATCTGCTCGCGCGACGAGGCAGGCACCGCACGCTGCTCGAAGGGATCGGTGCGCGGATCGAACAGCGCGTGCCGGTTGTGCGTGACCCAGTAGATGAGCTTGTCGGTCTCGGTCGTCAGCGATCGGACCAGACCGTCACCGTCCTGCTTCAGGCTCCTCTCGGTCTCGCTGACGACCGGCCCCTGCGGCACCGGTCCGCCCAGCGCCGCCGCCAGCAGCGACGGTCCGGGGAAGCGGTGCTCGATCCCGAGCATTTCCATGATGGTCGGCGCGATGGTGACGGAGGCCGCCACCAGCGGCGCCACGCGTCGCGGCGCCAGCCCCGGAGCCACGAGGATCAGCGGCACGTGCAGCACTTCCCGGTACAGCGTTGCCAGATGGAAGCAGCGGCCGTGCTCGAGGAACTCCTCGCCATGATCGGAGAGCACGACGATGAGCGTCTTCTGCGCCAGGCCCCGCTGCTCGAGCTCGGCGATGAGCTTGCCGACGTAGCGGTCGGCGCGATGCACCGCCGCATCGTACTCGTCGATGAATGGATCGATGCGCGACCTCGGACCGTCGGCGCGGCACGTCTTGCGATGGCCCTGCTCGGGCGGCCCGCGCGGAAGACCGAGCGCGACGCGGTCGACTGGGTCGTTCAGGTACGGCGTGTGCGGATCGTATCCATGGAAGAGCAGGAAGAAACGCTCGCCGTCATTTTGGTCGAGCCAGTAGCGGGCGTCCTCGAAGTTGTCGCGAAAGTACTTGCCGTTGGTGCGGTACAGGTCGAAGCCCTGGTCGAAGCCGTAGTCCGCCGACATGTTGACGCCGCCGGTGAAGGCCGCGGTCGTGTATCCGTTCTCGCGAAGCACCGAGGCGATGGTGGCCACGCCGTCGTCCAGACGGCGGCGGTCGGCCAGTGCCACATAGCCGTGCTCGCGAGGATGCATGCCGGTCAGGATCGACATGTGCGCCGGCCGCGTCCACGACGACTGCGAGATGGCATTTTCGAAGAGGACGCCGCGGGCGGCCAGGGCGTCGATGTTCGGAGTCGTCGGGCGCCCGTAGCCGTACGCACCGACGTGATCGGCGCGCAGCGTGTCGACGGAGATGACCACGACGTTGCAGGAGGGGCATCGGTAGGACGGCGAATCCTGCGAGGTGCCCGTGCAGGAGCCGGCCGCGACGACCATGGCAGCCGCGGCCACGCCACGCGCGACCGAGGGCGCGCGAGCAGTCTTCGACAGCCGGATTTGCAGAAAGAGCATGCGGGCGTGACGTCCTACGCAGGTGGTGCCGGCGCAGCCGCAGGAGGCTGGAGCCGCCGCGCGCTCCCGTGCATGCGAGGGTTGCAACCAGAAGTCCAGGGTCAACGCAACGAGCGCTTGTGGCAGCGTGGCCGTTCGTAGGCGACACTGCTTGGACCATGGCCGACGTCGCTTGCAGGGAAATGCGCCGGGCGCTGGCCGCCCTCGGTGTGCGTCGGCTGACGCTCGGGATTCACGAAAGCGCATTCCCTCCATCGTCCGCCGACACCGGCTACGGCAGCGCCCACGCCGCCGGCGATGCGTTCCTGCGCTTCGCGATCGACCTCGGCTTCAACGCGCTTCAGCTCGGCCCGGGCGGCCAGATAAGCCAGTCCAACCCCTCGCCCTACGACGGCACCGCATTCGCGCGCAATGCACTGCGTCTGGATCTGGCGGCGCTCGCGCGGCCCGACGCCGGCAGCCTTCTCGCCCGCGACGAGGTTGATCGGCTCGTGGCCGACGGGGCTGCGCCGGACCGGGCCGACCCTGCGCGCGCACACGCCATCATCGGCCGCGCCATTGCCGTGGCGCTGCCGCGCTGGAAGCGGCTGCGCGAGCACGAGCCCGATCACCCCGTGATGCAGGCTGCCGCTGCATTCGAGCGCATCAGCCCCTGGCTTGCCGAAGATGCGCTGTTCGAAGCGCTGGCATCGCGCACCGGCACCGACGACCCGGGCCGCTGGGATCCCGCCGTGGCCGCGCTCTTCGAGCGCACCGCACAAGCGTCCGAGCGTCGCCGCCAGATCTCGCTCACGCTCGCGGCCGAGGTCGAGCGCGCCGTTCTCGTCCAGGCGCTGCTCGACGCGCAGTCGCAGGCGTTCGTGTCGATGGCGCGCGCGCACGGGATGACGCTCTTCGGCGACCTTCAGGTCGGCTGGTCCTGCCGTGATCGATTCCTTCGCCCCGAGCTGTTCGCAAGCGGCTGGCACATGGGCGCGCCGCCGAGCCGCACCAATCCGCAAGGGCAGCCGTGGGGCTATCCGCTGCTCGACCCGGATCAGCTCGATGATCCGCACAGTCCGGCCCGGCACGCCTTCGTCGCGGTCGTCGAGCTCGCGCTGCGCTCGCACGACGGCATCCGCATCGACCACCCGCACGGCCTGGTCTGTCCGTGGATCTACCGCAGCGATGCACCCGACCCGCAGCTTGCCGTGCAGCACGGGTTTCGCGCGTTCGAGTCGCCCGACGCCTGTGATGCCATGCTGCAGCGCTGGGCCATTGCGCGCACCGGCGACCTCGATCATGGCGTGGCGCCTCATGCCGATGACCGCGTCGTCCGCCTGGACGCCGGTCAGATCGCCCGCTACTCGCGCATGATCGATGCTCTTCTCGCAGTTGCCGCAGCGCATGGCCGCACGAGCGACAACGTTGCGGCGGAAGTGCTGAGCACCTGCCCGCGGCCGCTGCGCGAGGTGCTCGCCCGCCACGGCCTCGGACGCTTCGTGGTCACGCAGAAGGCCGACCTGACCGACCCGGCCGACGTCTATCGCACCGACCGGACCGCCCGCGCCGACTGGGTCATGCTCGGCAACCACGATACGACGCCGATCTTCGCGGTCGTGCAGGCGTGGCACAGGAACGGCAGCGCGGCGGCGCGCGCCGCCTATCTCGCATCACGCCTCGAGCCGGCGCCGGAGGCCCGGGAAGCGCTGGCGCGACGGCTGGTCGAGAGCCCGAGCGAGATGGCGCAGGCAAGCCTGGCCGATCTGTTTCTGGCCGACGCCGAGAACGTGCTCGTGTATTGGACGGATCTGTTCGGCGAGCTCGAGCCGTTCAATCGTGCCGGGATCGTGCATCCCGACAACTGGACGCTGCGGCTGCCCTCGCACTATCGCAGCGTCTACGCCGCACGCGTACGCGAGCGGCGGGCGCTCGACGTGCGAGCTGCCGTGGCGACGGCTCTGCGTGCCCGAGGCGTCGCCGGCGATCTGTCAGCCGCGCTCGATCGTAAGGAGTAGCTGCATCGCATCCTTCGCGTCTTTCTCCATGCCTCAACATGGTCATCATCGCCGGCCGATGACTTGAAACCAGCATCCCGTGCTATTACTCGGAAGCTGACGCTTCCTGCGCCGCCAGTTGCGTCAATCGAGGCCCGATGAGCTCGGACACGCGAATGCGCAATGCCGTGGGCGCCAAGGCTCCCGCGTCATCACCCACCATCGAGGAAGCGCGAAAGCGCGTCCTGGTCGAGGATATCCGTCCACGCGTCGACTGTGGCCGCTATCCTGCAAAACGGGTGCTCGGCGACGAGGCGCGTATCGAGGCCGATCTGGTTGCCGACTCCCACGACGTGCTGGGCGGGCGCGTTCTCTACCGCCATTGCAGCTCGCACGACTGGCTCGAAGCGGGCCTGCGACCGCTCGTCAACGATCGGTTCTTCGCGACGTTCGAGCTGGATGAGCTGGGACGCTGGGAGTTTCTCGTCGAAGGATGGATCGATGCGCTGGCGAGCTGGCGAAAGGTTCTCGAGCGCAAGATCGCCGCCTCCGAAGCCGCCGAGGTCGTGTCGCACCTGCGCGCCGGTGCGCCGTTGATGCTGGCGGCATCGGCGCGGGCGAGCGATGAAGCGGCCGCGAAGCTGCAACGCGCAGCCGCCGCGCTGGACGCGGCCGGCACGGACGCGGACGCCGCCGTCGCCGTCGCTCTCGATGTGGAGCTGGCAGCCGTCGCCTCCGCCACTCCCGATCTTGCCCGCGCCACGCGCTCCGACACCTACGAGATCGACGTTGAGTCGCTCTACGCGCGCTTCGGTGCCTGGTACGAGTTCTTTCCCCGCTCCTGCCGCGACGACGGCACACACGCCACGTTCGCCGACTGCGAGGCGCGCCTGCAGTACGCGGCCTCGATGGGCTTCGACATCGTCTATCTGCCGCCGATTCATCCCATCGGTGAGAGCTTTCGCAAGGGAAAGGACAACAGCCTGCGCGCCGCGCCGGGCGAGCCCGGAAGCCCCTGGGCGATCGGTGCCAGCACGGGCGGGCACAAGTCGGTCCATCCCGAGCTGGGCACGCTCGAGGACTTCCGCAGCTTTCTTGCGCGCGCCGAGCAGCTCGGCCTTCGCGTCGCGCTCGACATCGCCTTGCAGGTCTCGCCCGATCATCCCTACGTCAAGGAGCATCCGCAGTGGTTCGTGCACCGGCCCGACGGGAGCATCCAGTACGCCGAGAACCCGCCCAAGAAGTATCAGGACATCTACCCGTTCGACTTCCAGTGCGAAGACGCCCCCGCGCTGTGGCGTGAGCTGACCAGCATCTTCGAGTTCTGGGTGGGGCAAGGCGTGCGCATCTTCCGCGTCGACAATCCGCACACCAAGTCGCTGATGTTCTGGCGGCACTGCATCGCCGAGATCAAGCGGCAGCACCCGGACGTGATCTTCCTGGCCGAAGCCTTCACGCGCCCCAAGCTCATGTACGCGCTGGCCAGGCTGGGCTTCAGCCAGTCCTACACCTACTTCACGTGGCGCAACACGCGCGACGAGCTCACTCAGTACTTCACCGAGCTGACACGGACGGAAGCGGTCGAATTCTTCCGGCCCAACCTGTGGCCGAACACGCCCGACATCCTTCCGGAATCGCTGCAGTTCGGCGGGCGGCCCGCGTTCGTTCAGCGCCTGGTCCTGGCCGCCACCCTCGGCGCGAGCTACGGCATCTACGGTCCGGCGTTCGAGCTGATGGAATCACAGGCGCGGCCGGGCTCCGGCGAGTACATGGACAACGAGAAGTACGAGATCCGGCGCTGGGAGGTGTCGCGAGCCGACAGCCTTCGGCCGATCATCACGCGCGTGAACGCGATCCGTCGCGAGAACGCCGCGCTCCACGACAACCGCAGCCTTCGTTTCCATCAATGCGCGAACGAGACGCTGCTGTGCTACAGCAAGCGCGCCGCCGACAACGTCATCGTCGTCGTCGTCAACCTGGACGTCCATCACAAGCAGAGCGGATTCGTCGAGCTGGACCTGGATGCGCTGGGGATCGAGCCGGACCGGCCGTTCCAGGCGCACGACCTGCTCGGCGGCGGGCGGTACCTGTGGCACGGCTCGCGCAACTACGTCGAGCTCGACCCGCACGTCAGCCCGGCCCAGATCTTTCGTGTGCGCCGACGGGTGCGCACCGAATACGACTTCGACTATTTCGTTTAGCAGTCATGCGCCCGAAACGAGCACTGCAAGCCGTCCTGCCCGGTCCCGACCCGCTCTGGTACAAGGATGCGATCATCTACGAGCTGCACGTCCGCGCCTTCAGCGACTCCAACGGCGACGGCATCGGCGACTTTCCCGGGCTGATGAGCAAGCTCGACTACCTGCAGGATCTGGGCGTCACGGCGCTGTGGCTGCTGCCGTTCTACCCCTCGCCGCTGCGCGACGACGGCTACGACATCGCCGATTACACCAACGTGCACCCGTCGTACGGCACGCTGGGCGATTTCAAGAAGTTCCTGAACGCCGCGCACGACCGCGGCCTGCGCGTGATCACCGAGCTGGCCATCAACCACACCAGCAGCGACCATCCCTGGTTCCAGCGCGCGCGCCGCTCGCCGGCCGGCAGCCGCGCCCGCGACTACTACGTCTGGAGCGACACGCCCGACAAGTATCGCGGCGTTCGCATCATCTTCGAGGATTTCGAGCACTCCAACTGGTCATGGGACCCGGTGGCGCGCGCCTACTACTGGCACCGCTTCTATTCGCACCAGCCCGACCTCAACTTCGACAGCCCCGACGTGCAGAAGGCGGTGCTGCGCGTGCTCGACTTTTGGATGGAGCTCGGCGTGGACGGCCTGCGCCTGGACGCGATCCCCTACCTGTTCGAACGCGAGGGAACCAACTGCGAGAACCTGCCCGAGACGCATCAGTTCCTGAAGCGGCTGCGCGCGCACGTGGACGCACGCTACCAGGACCGCATGCTGCTGGCGGAGGCCAACATGTGGCCAGACGACGCCGCCGCCTACTTCGGCGACGGCGACGAATGCCACATGAACTTCCACTTCCCGGTCATGCCGCGCCTGTTCATGTCGGTGCAGCTGGAGAGCCGCTACCCCATCGTCGACATCCTCAAGCAGACGCCGCAGATCCCGGAGAACTGTCAGTGGGCGCTGTTCCTGCGCAACCACGACGAGCTGACGCTGGAGATGGTCACCGACGAGGACCGCGACTACATGTACCGGACCTACGCCGAGGACCCGACCATGCGCGTCAACCTCGGCATCCGCCGCCGACTGGCGCCGCTGCTGCGCCTGCGCAGCAAGATCGAGCTGATGTCGAGCCTGCTGATGTCGCTGCCCGGCACGCCGGTCATGTACTACGGCGACGAGCTCGGCCAGGGCGACAACGTCTACCTCGGCGACCGCAACGGCGTGCGAACGCCCATGCAGTGGAGCGCCGACCGCAACGCCGGCTTCTCCCGCGCCAGCTCGCAGCGGCTCTACCTGCCCGTCATCAGCGACGCTGAGTACCACTACGAAGCCGTCAACGTGGATGCGCAGCAGGCCAATCCTGAGTCGCTGCTGTGGTGGACCAAGCGGCTGATCGCGATGCGCAAGCAGCATGCGGTCTTCGGGCGCGGTACCATCGAGTTCCTCGACCCCGACAATCACAAGGTCCTTTGCTTCATCCGCAGCCTCGGTGACGATCAGATGCTGGTGGTGGCCAACCTTTCGCGCCACGCCCAGTACGTCGAGCTCGACCTGTCGCGCTACAAGGGTCAGGTGCCGATCGAGACCATGGGCGGCACCGAGTTCCCGCCCATCGGCGACCTGCCCTACCTGCTCACGCTCGGCGGCTACGGGTTTCTCTGGTTCGAGCTCGAGTCGCCGCACGAAACGGCGGCGGCGCCGAGCATGACCGACCTGCCGCGCGTGGAGGCCAAAAGCGAGGACGCGCTGCTGCAGGGCCGGCTCTCCAAGGCGCTCGACCAGACGCTGCGCAGCCACATCCAGAAGCGGCGCTGGTACCGCAGCAAGACGCGCCGCATGAAATCGCTGCGCATCATCGACCGCCTCCCGCTGCCGTCCACGAACGCTCGCAAGCTGGCACTGGCGGTCGTGCTCATCGAGTACGAGAGCGACCTTCCCGAGCACTACGTCATGCCGCTGGGCCTGGCCGAGGACGGGCACATCGATGCAATGATGGAGCACACGCCCGAGGCGTGCATCGCCCATGTCTGCCTGCCCGCCCGCAACGGCTGGCGCGACTTCCTGCTCTACGACGCCACGGGCAGCGACGAGCTGGCGACCTCGCTACTGCAGATGCTGACCCGCAAGCGCAGCATCTCGGGAGAAGGCGAGCTGACGCTGGAGCTCGAGCGCGACCTGCGCACCCGGCTGGCCCGGGGCACCGAGGGCCTGCACGCATCGTCCGGCTCGCTGGAGCAGTCCAACACCACGCTGTTCTACGGACAGGAGGTGGTGCTGAAGATCTATCGCCAGCTGCAGGGCGGCATGAATCCCGACGCCGAGGTCGGCCGCTTCCTGACGCGCCGGGGATTCGCCAACACGCCGCCGGTGCTGGGGACCATCGAGTACGAAGGCCCCGGGCTGTCGGGCGCCACCGTCGGACTGGTTCAAAAGTACGTCGGCAATCAGGGCAACGCCTGGGACATGACGCTGGAAGCGCTCAGCCGCTCGCTCGAGCATGCATTGTCGCTGCGTCACGCCCAGGCCTCGGTGATGCCGCCGCTCGAATGGCCGCTGGCGCGTGACGAGGCGCCGCCCGAAGCGGTCGGCGACATGATCGGCAGCTACAACGAGATGGCACGCCGCCTCGGACAGCGCACCGCCGAGCTGCACGCGGCGCTGGCTTCGGACCCGGATGATCCCGAATTCGCACCCGAGCCCTTTGCCGGCCACTACCAGCGATCGATTCTGCAGGCGGCGCAGGACCGTCTGGCGCGCTCGCTGCAGCTCCTGAAGAAGAGCATGCCGACGCTGATCGAGAGCGCGCGGCCGCTGGCCGAGCAGGTGCTCGCCAACAGCGACGGCATTGCCAAGGCGCTGGCGCAGACGGCGCGCATCAAGGTCGACACGATGCGCATCCGCATCCACGGCGACCTGCATCTCGGGCAGGTGCTGCACGACGGCCGCGATTTCATCTTCATCGACTTCGAAGGCGAGCCGGCGGTGTCGCTGACGGTGCGGCGCCTGAAGCGCTCGGCGCTCATCGACGTCAGCGGGATGCTGCGATCATTCCACTACGCGGCGACCAAGGCCTACATCGATCCCCACGTCCGGGCCGAGGACCGCCCGCTGCTGCGTCCGTGGATCGACGCGTGGTGCGGGTGGGTCAGCGCGGCGTTTCTCGGCGCGTACATGGAGACCGCGGGTGATGCGCCATTCCTGCCGCCGACGGCCGAGGGGCGCGCCGCGCTCATCCAGCTGCATCTGATCGAGAAGTGCGCGTACGAGCTCGCCTACGAGCTCAACAACCGTCCGGACTGGGTGGCCGTGCCGCTGGTCGGGCTGCTGGAAATCGGGGCGCGCAGCTGAGGCCGCGGCCTGCGTACGCCGCAAGGAGAAGCCGATGCCGCAGCAGCCACGCGACCCCCACGCCTTCGCCGGACAGCTCGGCGAAGTCGACCTCCACCTCTTCAACGCGGGACAGCACACGAAGCTGTACGAGAAGATGGGCGCGCATCCTGCGAGCTGCGGCGGGGAGGTCGGCACGATCTTCCGCGTGTGGGCGCCCAATGCCAGGAAGGTTTCACTCATCGGCAGCTTCAATCACTGGACGCGCGGCAAGCACGAGCTGGCACTCACCGGCAGCTCCGGCATCTGGGAAGGCTTCTTCCCCGGCATCGAACGCGGCGCGCTCTACAAGTACGCCATCACCTCGAATCTTGCCGACGCGGTCCTGGAGAAGTCCGATCCATTCGCCATCCACTGCGAAGCGCCGCCGCGCACGGCTTCGGTCGTCTGGGATCTGCACTACCGCTGGGGCGACGATGAATGGATGAGCACGCGCGGCGGACGCAACTCGCTGCGAGCGCCGATCTCCATCTACGAAATGCATCTCGGCTCCTGGCGCCGCGGCGGCGACCACGGCGAACGCCCGATGACATACCGCGAAATGGCGGTGCCGCTGGCCGAGCACGTGCGCAGCCACGGCTTCACGCACGTGGAGCTGCTGCCGGTGATGGAGCATCCGTTCACGGGCTCGTGGGGCTACCAGGTCACCGGCTACTTCGCTCCGACCAGCCGTTACGGCACGCCCCAGGATTTCATGTTCCTGGTCGACCATCTCCACCGCAACGGCATCGGCGTCATCCTGGACTGGGTGCCGGCGCATTTTCCGAACGACGCCCACGGGCTGGCGATGTTCGACGGCAGCCACCTCTACGAGCACGCCGACCCGCGCCAGGGCTTCCACCCGGACTGGAAGAGCTGCATCTTCAACTACGGGCGCCACGAGGTGCGCTCCTTCCTGCTCTCGAGCGCGCTGTTCTGGCTCGACCTCTTCCACATCGACGGTCTGCGCGTGGACGGCGTGGCCTCGATGCTCTACCTCGACTACTCGCGAAAGGAAGGCGAGTGGATTCCCAACAAGCACGGCGGCCGCGAGAACCTCGAAGCCATCGACCTGCTGCGCGCCATGAACGAGGCCGTCTACGCCGCCTTCCCCGACGTGCAGACCTACGCCGAAGAGTCGACGTCGTGGCCGATGGTGTCACGGCCCGTCTATCTCGGCGGTCTCGGCTTCGGCATGAAATGGGACATGGGATGGATGCACGACACCCTGTCCTACATGCAGAAGGAGCCCGTGCACCGCCGGTGGCACCACAACCAGCTCACGTTCCGGTCGCTGTACGCGTTCCACGAGAACTTCGTGCTGCCGCTGTCTCATGACGAGGTCGTGTACGGAAAGGGCTCGCTGCTCGGCAAGATGCCCGGCGACGAATGGCAGCAGTTCGCCAACCTGCGCCTGCTATACGCTCTGATGTACGCGCAGCCGGGGAAGAAGCTGCTGTTTATGGGCGCCGAGCTGGCGCAGCGCAGCGAATGGAACCACGACGGCGCCCTGGACTGGAGCCTTTGCGACCAGCCTCTGCACCGCGGCATCGGGGCCTTCCTGTCGCATCTGAACCGGACGTACGCCGGTGAGCCGGCGCTCCACGAGCTCGACGTCGACGCCAGCGGCTTCGAATGGATCGAGGCGGACGATGCCGAGCTCGGCGTGCTGTCGTTCGCGCGCCGCTCCAGCGATGACGCGTGCCTGATCGTCGCCGCCTTCAACACGACACCGGTGCCGCGGTACAACTACCGCCTCGGCGTCCGGCACGAAGGACGCTGGCGCGAGATCGTCAACAGCGACGCCAAGGAGTACGGCGGCAGCGGGCAAGGCAACCTCGGCCTCGTCGAGACGTCGCCGGTGTCATGCCACGGGCGGCCGCATTCGCTGATCGTGACGGTGCCGCCGCTCGGGGCGGTGTTTCTGAAACGGGAGCACTGACGCACGTCCCCGTCGACCTACCGATCGGGCCGCTCGGCGGCCGATGCCGTCCCGCGTTGACACTCCCGACCCCGCGCGGATCATCCGCGCATGCGATACACCCAGATCCTCGCCGAGCGCCGCGATGCCGTCTGCGTCGTCACGCTCAACCGTCCCGACAAGCTCAACGCATGGAGGCCGCACATGGCGAGCGAGCTCGCCGAGGCCTTCGGCGCTGCTAATGAGGATCCGTCCATCGGCGCCATCGTCATGACCGGTGCCGGCCGGGGCTTCTGCGCCGGTGCCGACATGGACGCCACGTTCAAGACGCGCATCGACGGGCGCGATCCCGGCGAGAACACCGCCGGCGGCGACGGCGGCATGCCGGCAGGCCTGGACTGGGTGGACCTGTGCCGCAAGTCGAAACCTCTCATCGCGGCGGTAGGCGGCGCGGCCGTCGGCGTGGGCATGACCATGATCCTGCCCTTCGACGTCCTCGTGGCGTCGGAGAAAGCGAAGTTCGGTATGTTCTTCATCAAGATGGGTCTGGTGCCCGAGCTCGGCAGCACGCATCTGCTGGTGCAGCGCGTGGGATGGGGAAAGGCGAGCCATCTTTGTCTGTCGGGCAGGCTTTGCGACGGTGAAGAGGCCGCTGCCATCGGTCTGGTCGACGAGCTGACGGCGCACGAGAGGCTGCTGGAACGGGCCGTCGAAGTGGCTGCCGAGATCGCGGCCAACCCGGACCCACAGCTTCGCATGATCAAGCAGCTGCTGACGCAGAACGCCGCCGACGGCGACCTGCGCGCGGTGCAGGAACGCGAAACACTGCTGCTGCGCGAGTGCTGGAAGAGTGCCGAACACAAGGAAGCCGTGGAGGCGTTCCTGGCCAGGCGCCCTGCGCGCTTCCGCTGATCCGGCCGCGGCGCGCTCAGGTGCTCGATCGCCCGTCCGCGCAGCAGCTCGATCCGCACGCGGCCGTTTTACGCGCCGGGCCGGCCCGGTTAAGTACGAAATCCGTATTCGTTCATGCGCGGAATCGACGAAGACAAGGTCACGGCGTATCTGGCCGGGCGCTGCGAGGGCATGGTCCCGCCGCTGACGTTCGAGCAGATCGTCGGCGGGCACTCCAATCTGACCTACAAGGTCACCGATTCTGCCGGCGCGAGCTGGGTGCTGCGGCGCCCGCCGCTCGGCGCGGTGCTGGCGACGGCCCATGACATGGGGCGCGAGCATCGCATCATCTCGGCGCTGGCCAACACCGGCGTGCCGGTGCCGCCGGCGGTGGCGCTGTGTCAGGACGAGAGCGTCAACGGCGCGCCGTTCTACGTGATGAAGTTCGTCGAGGGGCACGTCCTGGACACGCCGTATGCGGTCCATCACGGCGTGCCCGACAGGGCTGCCCGGACCAGGCTCGGCGCGCACGTGATCGAGTCGCTGGCGGCGCTGCACATGCTCGATCCCGGCTCGGTCGGTCTCGGCGACCTCGGCCGCAAGGAAGCCTATCTCGATCGGCAGCTCAGCCGCTGGCGCGGACAGTGGGAGAAGTCGAAGACGCGCGAGCTTCCGGCGATGGAGGAGACCTACGAGCTCCTCGTCAAGGCCAGGCCCGAGCAGAAGTACACCGGCATCGTTCACGGCGACTATCGGCTCGGCAACATGCTCTGCACGGCGGAAGGGCGCGTGGCCGCGGTGCTGGACTGGGAGCTGTGCACGCTCGGCGACACCATGGCCGACCTCGGCTACATCATGAACAACTGGGCGGAAGAGAACGAAGCCGGCCCCAGCCAGGCCGTCTCGATGCCGACGGCTGCCGGCGGGTTTCCGACGCGAGCCGAGTTTCTCGCCGACTACAGCGCTCGCACCGGCCGGTCCGTCGAAGGAATCGAGTACTACCGCGCGTTCCAGTGGTGGCGCCTGGCGGCGATCGTCGAAGGAGTGCTCGCGCGTTACCTCAAAGGCGTGATGGGAGAGGCCGGCGCGGACATGAGCGCGTTTCGCCAGCAGGTCGACCAGATGGCCGACGAAGCCCTGATGATGATTCGCGGGATGGCCTGAACGTGCGCCGACGCCTCATGCGCGCGGCCTGCGTCCAACGGACCGCGCACCGCCGGACGAGCGAGGGAGTGGCAATGCAACGCAACGCAATACTGGCCCTGTCCATGATCGTGCTGCTGTCGGGCTGCGCGGCGGGAACGACTCCGCAGCCGACCAGCCTCATCGGCAGCGCCAAGATCAGCGGACCGCACGATCCGATCGTGCTGCTCGGGTACTCGCACATGACGAGCAACGGCTTGCGCATCGCGGCCAAGCTCGATGCCGGCACCTACCGTTTCACCGACGTCTCCATCAGCATCGCCACGGCCGACGCCGGCGATCCCGCCCCCTACACGATGAGCCCCGAGGGCAAGGCCATGCTCGCCGCCACCAGCACGGAGAAAGGCCGCTTCGATCCCAAGGAAGAGGAAGTCGAGTTCACGATCGGCCGCGGCGGCCTCGGCAAGATCGGCAACAAGGTCGTCTGGTACCGCTGGACCATCCGCTTCGATCGGGACGGCGAGATCGGGACGGTGCAGAGCCCGATCTACCGCACCAGTCGCGACGAGGCCGGCCTGCCGCGCGCCGCGACGGCGCCCGGCCCCGACATCTCCGTCGTCCCTCCCGCACCGGTCGGCGCCAAACGACGCTGACGTGAGATCGCGCGCCGGCATGGACGCGTCGCTTGCAGACTCGCGCGCCGGTGACGTGCATCGATGACGAACGACCTGGCCTCGCTGCTCGATCTGGCGCCGCACGGGTGCGACGTCTACGTCGGCGAAGGCTCGAGCTATCCATGGGGCGGCCTCTACGGCGGCCACATCGTCGCGCAGGCGCTGCGTGCTGCGGCCCATAGCGTCGAGGACGGGCTGCTGCCGCATTCGCTGCGCGCCTACTTCATCCGCCGCGGCGACAACAGCGAGCCGGTTCGCTACGAGCTCGACCGCATCCGCAACGGGCGCAGCTTCGCCACGCGGCGCGTGGTCGCACGCCAATCGGTCGGCGCCATCCTGAATCTCGAAGCGTCCTTCCAGCGAGCCGAGGAGAGCGCCGACATCCAGACCGTGGCTTTCCCGCAGGGACTTCCTGCCTCGGGCGTCCTTCCTGCCACGTCCTGGACCGACCTGTTCGACCGGCGTCCGATTCCCGAAACCTCGCTGGTCGCATCGGCCGGGGCCGGCCGCGTCGCGGCATGGATGAAAGTGGCCGGCGATCTCGGCGAGGATCAGCTGCTTCAGCGATGCGCCCTCGCCTATCTCTCCGACGATCTGCCGACCGAGGCCGTGGTGCGGTCGTGGCCCGATGCGAAGAAGCTCATCGATTCGGGCCAATGGCCATTCAACGCCAGCCTCGACCACACCGTCTGGTTCCACCGGCCGCTGCGCGCGGATCGCTGGCATCTGCACGACCTGTCCTGTCACGGCCTCGTCAGCGGCCGCGGCCTGGCCATCGGACACGTCTTCTCCGAAGAAGGCGTGCACGTGGCCACGGTGGCGCAGGAGGCTCTGGTCAGGCTGCCGCGCTGACGCGCGCGGCGCGCGCGACTGCCGGCGGCCGGAGAGAAGGCCGCGCTGCCGCCGCGGACACGCCGCGTCGCGCATGCATGCCGCGGGATGCGCCGGCTGCTCAGCGTTGGGCCGAAGAAGCGGCGCGCTGCCGGTAGAGCGATGCGTCCACCGCCTGCGCCATCGCCTCCTCGTCGAGCCCTCCGCCGAGGAACTCGCCGATGCGCCCCGCTGCCGCGCGCGGGTCGGCAACGACTTCATCGTAGCGCATGAACATCACCTGCATGTCGGCGCGCGATTTCAGCCGCTGGCGCAATGCATCCAGGTGCTTGCGGAACATCGCCGCCATCGCCTCGTCCGGCACGCGCTGCGGCTCGCCGCGACGCTCGAGCATGCGGCGCTGCGACGCGAGCACCTCGCTCATCTCGCGCTCGACGAAGAGCACGCGATAGCGATACGACGCCGGCAGCTTCTCCAGCAGTGCCGAGATCACCTTGACCGACCGGCCCACCGCCTGCGCCAGCCATTCGGAGTCGTCCGGCAGCTTCTTGACGCGCTCGAGCTCGAAATAGCCGCGCGGGTTGTCTTCGTCGGCGCTGCGCAGGCCATCGGAGACCGGCTCGATGCCGCCGGCGGCGAGCATCCGCATCATCATCGACGTGCCCGAACGCGGCAGGCCGGAGACCACCGTGACGAAATCGCGCGACATGCGGGCCTGATACCTCGCCGTCGCCGGCCGTTCCAGCGCCATTCGAGGCCGGCGGCACAAATGGAGCCCGTGCGCGGTTCCATGTATTCAGCGGCGCATGCATCAGCGCCATCCCGATGACGCAGCCGCCCTGCGCAAGCGGCTGCGGTACGTGCGCATCTCCAGCGATCGGCTCGACCTGTCGCTGTTTCCCGACTTCCTCATCATCGGTCCGCAGCGCACGGGCACGACGTGGCTGCACGCCAATCTGCGCGAGCATCCCGAAATCTTCCTGAGCGAGCCGAAGGAGCTGTACTTCTTCAGCCGGCTCAAGAGCAGGGACAGCGCGCGCTTCGAATCGGACGAGCTGGACTGGTACCTCTCCTTCTTCGACGAGCCGCTCTGGCACCGGCTATACAGGCAATGGCGCACGTATCGGCGCCACGGCCGGCTGTACCGGCCGCTCGCGCGCGGCGAGGCCACGGCCAGCTATGCCGCCATGGACGACGATCTCATCGCGGAGATCGCCGCCATCTCGGCCGACGTCAAGATCATCATGATGGTGCGCGACCCGGTCGACCGCGCCTGGTCGCATGCCAAGAAGGACCTGGTACGCAATCGCGGCCGCAGGATGGCTGACGTCGCCGACGCCGAATTCCAGCAATTCTTTGCAGACCCCTACCAGCTCCGTTGCGCGCAGTACGAGGAGAACCTGGCGCGCTGGCAGGCGCACTTCGGCGCGGCCAACGTCTTCGTCGGCTCCTTCGATGACGTCGAGGGGCGGCCCGAAGAGCTGCTCGCCCGCGTCACCGCCTTCCTCGGTGTTTCCTCCGATCCCCGCTACATCGATCCGCAGCTCGTGCGCAGCGCCGTCAATCCGACCGGCCAGTCCGAAGTGCCCGAGCGATACCGGCGCTACCTCGAGCAGCTGCTGGCGGAGCCGATCGCGAGCTGGAAGCGCAACTTCGCGCGGTAGGCGCGCGCGCCCGCGGCCGTGCCTGCGGCCGCGAGGCGGGAGGCCGAGGCCTCAGAGCCCGCGCGCCGATTCGGGGCGCAGGCGGACGCGCCCGGCCAGGGCGTCGTCGAGGACGGCAACGATGCGCTCGCGGTCGCGCGGCAGGTTGCCGGCCAGCGGCAGGTAGTTCGACGCGTGATTGGTGCGAAAGACGGCGTCCGTCGGACGTGCTTCGTCGACGATCGTGCGCAGCTCGCGCAGCATCGTCTCCACCGGCGGAAGCGTGAAGCTGCCGCGCTCCTCCAGCGTCGCCATCGGCGTCCCTTCGACCACGGTCAGCGTCAGCGCCGACAGGAAGTCGGGGTCCATCGCGGTGGCCAGGCGCGCCGACTCGTGCGCGTGCACCTCGCTGCGGTCGATGCCGCCGGCGCCGAGCAGGAAGATCGCCGATACCGCCATGCCCGCCTCGTGCGCGCGCCGCGCCGCCTCGGCATGGTCGTCGAAGCTCGCGCCCTTGGCGATTCGTTTGAGCGTGACGTCGTCGCCGCTTTCGGGGCCGATGTAGAGCAGCGACAGACCGAGCTCGCGCAGGCGGCGCAGCTCCTGCGGCGTCTTCTCCAGGATGTTGATCGCGGTGGCGTAGCAGCTGGCACGCCTCATCGCGGGGAACGCGCCGCGCGCGGCGGTCAGGATACGTTCCCAATGCTGCATGCTCAGGATCAGGGCATCGCCGTCGGCGACGAACAGCTTTTCGACGCGCGTCCCGAACCTGCGTCCGGCTTCCGCGACGTCGCGCAGCGTCTCGTCGAGGTCGCGCACGCGGAAGGTCTTGTCGCGGTACATGTCGCAGTAGGTGCAGTGGTTCCACGAGCAGCCGACGGTCGCCTGCAGAATGTAGGCGTCGGCCTCGCTGGGCGGGCGGAAGATGCGGCCTTCGTAGCGCATGCCTCCTGTGTAGCGGCGGCGCGCGCCGGCGCAAGGGGCTCCTCTTGCATCGTCCGCCGTCCCCGCGCACACGAGGCGCATGAGCCCGACTCCCGCCGAGCTTGCCGATCTGGATGCCACCGCACAGGCCGCTCTCGTCCGCAGCGGCGACGTCAGCGCCGCCGAGCTGGTGGAGGCCGCGATCGAGCGCATCGAGCGCGTGAACCCGCAGCTCAATGCCGTCATCCACCGCCTGTACGAGAAGGCGCGCGCCGAAGCGGTCGACCCGCGGCTTCCCGACGGGCCGTTTCGCGGCGTGCCCTTCCTGGTCAAGGACATCGTCTGTCACACCGCCGGTGACCCGTGTCATGGCGGAATGCGGTTGTTGCGCGACCTCCAGTGGCGCGAGAGCACCGATACGTATCTTGCCGAGCGCTTCCGCCGCGCCGGCTTCGTCTTCGTCGGCAAGACCAACACGCCCGAGCTCGCATTCTCGCCGACGACCGAGCCGCTGGCCTACGGTCCCTCGCGCAATCCGTGGAACATCGATCTGTCCACCAGCGGCTCCAGCGGCGGCGCCGCCGCCGCCGTGGCCTCGCGCATGGTGGCGGTGGCGCACGGCAACGACATGGGCGGCTCGATTCGCACGCCGGCCAGCGCCTGCGGCCTGGTGGGGCTGAAGCCGACGCGCGCGCGCACGACGCTCGGCCCCGACTTCGGCGAATTCTGGTGGCAGACCACGCACGAGCACGTGCTGACGCGCACGGTGCGGGACACCGCCGGCGTCCTCGACGTCACGGCCGGGCCGGCTCCCGGCGATCCGTACTCGGCGGCGCCGCCCTTGCGGCCTTTCGCGCAGGAGGTCGGCGCCGATCCGGGCAGCCTGCGCATCGGCATCTTCACCGATCGTCCCGGAGGGCGCGGGCTGCCGCATCCGGATTGCCGCGCCGCCGCCGAAGAGGCCGGGCGGATGCTCGAGAGCCTCGGCCATCGGATCGAGCACGGCGGGCCTGCGGTGCTGTCGCGCACCGATGACGGCAGCGCCTCGGTCGTCTTCACCGTCTCCATCGCACGCGAGCTCGAGAGATGGAGCGAGCGCACCGGCAAGGACATCGTCGCCGCCACCGTCGAGCCGACCACGTGGATGGCGGCCGAGCTCGGGCGCGGAGCCTCGGCCACGATGTACGTGGAGGCCGTCGAGAAGCTGCATTCGTATGCGCGCGAGCTGGCGGCGTGGTGGGAGAGCGGCTTCGACATCCTGCTCACGCCGACTCTGGCCGAGCCGCCGTGGCCGCTGGGCCTGCTCGGGCCCGCCGGCGGGGATCCGATGGACGTGATCCTGCGGTGGACGCACTACAGCCCCTACGGCATCCCCTTCAACATCAGCGGCCAACCGGCGATTTCCCTTCCGCTTTGCACGAACGCCCGCGGCCTTCCGATCGGCATCCAGCTGGTCGCGCGATACGGCCGCGAGGACGTCCTGCTGCGGCTGTCTGCCCAGCTCGAAGAAGCGTTCCCGTGGGAGGATCGCCGCCCGCCGGTGTGCGCCTGAGGCGGGCATTGACGCACCGATGACCCGGACAGTATGAAGCCACGTCCGGGCACGTCGTCGTGGGGACCGCGCGAGCCGGACCAATCCTTCGGGGAGGACCACGATGCGCATGACCCGGCTTCTGATGTCGGGTGCCCGGCACGTTGCCGCCGGCACCACGGCTACTCTTCTGCTGACCACCAACGCCCTCGGCGCGGCCACCACCGTTCGCGAGCCGGCCTGGGGCCTGCCCCACTTCTATGCCGACACCGACATCGAGCTGGCGCGCGAGAACGGACGCGAGATCGCGAAGGACCGGCTCGGCCAGCTCATCCTGCTGTCGCGCGCAGGACGCGGAACGCTGGCCCAGGCCTTCGGAGCCCTGGATCCGAGCTTCGTCGATGTCGATATCGAGACCCGGATCGGCGGCTACACCAGCTCGGAGCTGAACTCGATGTTCACGCACCTGCCGCCGGCCACGCAGGCGCTGCTCCTCGCCTACTGCGACGGCGTCAACGACACCATCGATGCCATCTACGATGGCGAGGAGGACGAGCCGCTCGAGATCTCGGTGCTGCGGCACTCGATCCTCAATCTGGACAATGACCTGTTCGGCAACGCGACCAATGTCTCGGACCAGGTCGATCCCTACTACAAGGCTCCCGGCGGCGCCGACCCGCAGCGTCCCAATGGCGGCTACCAGTTCACGCCCGAGATGGCGATGTCGATCGCGGTGCTGCAGGTCCGCAACTTCGGCCTCAACACATTCGAGGAGCAGAACCGCCTCTCCGAGCTGATCAAGCTGCAGGACGCGCTCGGCATGAGCTCGGGCGAGGAGGTGTGGCGCGATCTCAACTTCCTCAACGATCCGCTGGCGCCGATCTCGGTTCCCGATGCGACCACGCCCGGCTACGGCGGTCCGCTGGCCAACGTGCTCGACCTGCGCGACGCCGTGGCGGGCATCGACAAGGTCGATGCCGAGCGCGCGCGGCGCTGGGCAGGCAAGGACTGGAAGGCCTCGGCCGAAGAGATCAAGGCGCGCGCGAGCCTGCGCGAGGAGACGCTCAAGCGCTGGAGCGCCTGGCCCAAGCTCGGCAGCTACGCGTGGCTGATCGCGGCCAACCGCTCGGCGACCGGCAATCCATGGCTCGGCGGCTTTCCGCAGACCGGGATCCAGACGCCTTCGCTGATGCACTACGCCGAGAACCGCTCGGGCGAAGGCATCATGGGCAACGGCATGGAATTCGTCGGCGGCCCCTACATCCTGATCGGCCACACCGACTCGGTCGCCTTCACGACGACGACCGCACAGCTGCGCATCATCGACACCTTCTTCGAGCAGGTCATCGGCGAGAACACGGATAACGTCCGCTACAACGACGAGGGCACGCCGGCGCAGATGAAGAAGCGCACGGAGAAGATCCTCACCGGCGGCGCCAGCTTCCGCAACGTCGTCTTCTGGCGCACGCACGAGCGCGGCGGCAACGGCGGCTCGCGCCCGGTGCTGGATTTCGTAGGCGACGCCGAAGGCACCGCCGAGGGCGGCACTGCCACGACGCTGGTGGACAATCAGGCGACGTTCGCTGCCGCCTTGATCGGCGGCCACGTCCTCATCACCGACGGCACCGGCGCCGGGCAGATCCGCGCCATCTCCGGCGCCTCCGGCACGACGCTGACCGTCGCGACGCCCTTCACGACCGCGCCGGCTTCGGGCTCGGTGTACGTCGCGGTCGAAAGCGGCAACGACATCATCGCTTCGGCGGCCGACAGCGGCGCATGGCTGGAGGAGTCGACGACGGCGTGGGCGTTCTCGCTGTTCCAGCGCGCCGCCAGCGCGATGGACATTCGCGAAGCCGTGCGCCTGATCCCGAGCACGCACAATTTCTTCGCCGCCGACAACCAGGCCTTCAACGGCGTGGGCACGGACGCGGGCGCCGGCAACATCGGCTACCAGTCCTCCGGCTATTCGCGCAAGCGTCAGGACGGCTCCGACAAGCTGCTGCCGCTGGACGGCACGGTCGCCAATCCCTTGCTCGTCGCCAGCGGCGCGGTGGTCTCCGCGACGGCCACCACCGTGACCTCGACCGCGGGCACGTTCCCGGGCGACCTGAGCCCCGATCCGATCAATTTCCGCTACGACAATCCGACCCAGCAGGGACAGGAGTTCATCCTCTCGATCATCAGCGGCACCGGCGGCAAGCAGACCCGCCGCATCGCCGCCAACACGACCGACACCGTCACGCTCGAATATCCGTGGGGCATCACTCCGGCCCCTGGCGATCTCTTCGAAGTCTACGAGGTCGTGGGCATGCCCGAGGCGATGAATCCGGCCGAAGGCTACATCGCCAACTGGAACAACAAGGCCGGCACCGCCGACGACGGCGATGCCTTCGGCCGCGAGCATCGCGTGACGTTCATCCTGGAGCGGCTTGCCGCCGACAGCTCCTGGACGCGCGACGAGCAGCGCCAGCTCAACAAGGACCTGGCGGGGCTGGACGGGCGCGGCAAGTACGGGCGCCATCTGGTGCCGCGACTGCGCGAGGCGGTCGATGCGGTCGGCAACGGCGGCAATCCCGCCGTCGACACGGTGCTGGCGGCGCTCGAGGCCCACGACGGGCTGCCCGACGACGGACGCGCGTTCAACGACCCGCTGACGGCGACGACGGTGGCCGGCGAGCTGAGCTTCCTCAACAGCCTCATCAACAGCCTGGCCACGACAATCTACGGTGACGAGCTCGCAGCGGTGGGCGTGCCGACCGGAGCGCGCGCGCAGAATCTGGTCACGCACGCCATCGATGCGGCCGCGGGAACGCCCTCGGGCGCCTACTCGCAGCAGTACTCGGGCGACTACTTCAACGGCGCCGACTGGCGCGTGGTGGTGCGCGACGCCCTGTCGGCGCTGGCCACCGGCGGCATTCCCGCCGACTCCGCGCGCGGCAACAGCAGCTACAACCACCCGCTCTCCGACCTCAACTCGCAGCTGAGCTTCACGCCGACGCCGGTGGGCAACCGCGGCACCTACGAGCAGATCGTCGAGGCCGGCGACGACGTCAACGGCGAGTTCATCTTCCCGCTGGGGCAGAGCGGCATGATCGAGGGAGAGCTCGTGTTGCCGGCGGTGGTCGTCGAGCTCGACTCGATCGATCCCAACGTCAGCAACTTCCAGCCGATCTGGCGCGACTGGCGCTTCCTGCCGATGCTGCACGTCTCCGAGGACCTGGCCGGCGGCTCCGAGGACGCCGACGGCGATGGAGTGTTCGACGGCTTCGAGCGCTGGTACCTCGGCGACACCGCCGCCAAAGCCACGGACAACTCCGACGAGGACGGCTCGGACCTGATCGACGAGTTCCTGCGCGGCTCCGACCCCACCGACGACGACACCGACGACGATGGCCTGCTGGACGGCCACGACGGGCTCGACCAGGATCGCCTCGGCAGCGCCTTCGCCAAGGTCAAGGGGTCGTTCAAGTTCTCCAACGACCCGGCCAAGGACTCCTTCAAGCTCGGCGGAAAGTTCGGCACCGGCTCGCTCGACTTCGACGAGTCGGCCGACACGATCTCGATCCGCATCGAGACCGAGAGCGAGGAGGTGTACTACGGCGTCACCATTCCCGCCGGCACGCTGATCGACGACGGCAGCGGCCTGAAGTTCTCGTTCAAGGATCCCACCGGTGCCATCGGCGGCCTCGGGCAGGTCTCGCTCAAGCTGAGCGACGATCCCCTCAAGACCTCGTCGCTCAAACTCAAGACCGCGGGCATCGACCTGCCCGGCAACCGCCAGAGCAAGAGAATGCTGCTGGTGGTGACGATCAACGATGCCAGCAGCGCGATCTCGCGCAACATCATCGACGAACGGCGGTGGGTCGAGGCCGGGACATCGCTGAAGACGGGCTCGGAGCCGGGAGCCTACATCTACAACTAGCGGCGGCCGGCGCCGCTGCCGCATCCGGGCCGTGCTCGCAAGGGCACGGCCCTTTTTTGTCGGCTGCTTTTCCTGTAAGCGCGCCGCATGGACGCCCGCCGGCCAGTCGTGCGCGATGCGCGCCGCGACGAAGGCGACGCGATCGCCGCGCTGCTCGCGCGTGCGTTCGCGCGCAACCCTTTCGTGCGCTGGCTGGTGCCCGATGATGATCGCTACGCGCGCGTCGGCAGCGGCCTGTTCCGCATCGGCGTGGAGCGCGAGATGGCGCACGGGATCGTGCACGTCACCGACGACCACGCCGGCGCCGCGCTGTGGCTGGCGCCCGACGCGCCGGCGCCAGGGCCGCTCGCGCAGCTTGCGCTGGCGTGGACGACGATGCGTCTGCTGGGCAGCCGCACGCCCGCCGGCATCCGCGCCACCCTGGAAATGGAGCGCAGGCGCGCCGCGCAGCAGCCCAACTGGTATCTGACGGTGCTCGGTACGATCCCGGAGCGTCAGGGCACGGGCGTCGGCACGACGCTGCTGCGCCCGATGCTGGAACGCTGCGATCGCGAGGGCATTGCCGCCTACCTCGAGTCGTCCGACCCCGACAACGTTCCGTTCTACGAGCGCTTCGGCTTCGTCGTCCTCGACGAGCTGCGCTTTCCGGGCGGACCGCGCATGCCGCTGATGCTGCGGCGGCCCTCCCGCAAAGCGCCGTAGCTCGCGCGGCGACGGCGAGCCGCCGGCGCCAGAAGGGATGCGACGTGGTTGCAAGAGCGGCGCTTGGCGTTGCCCCTGAAGGATTCGGCCGTCTTGCAACTGGGAGGCGCCGCCACCGCGCCTGCAGGAGGCGGCTGCACTGCGACGGCGCGAATCGTCGCCTCAGAACGAGACGCTGTAGCTCATGCCCGGGTTGTAGCTGCGATCCAGCACGAGCCCGACCTGATGGCGCCCGTAGCTGTAGTTGAGGAGCGAGTGCACGCGTACGCCGTCGAACAGCACGGTGGCCGACCAGCGCGGATTGAACCGCACGTTGAGGCCGCCGATGGGACGCACCCGATCATCATAGGTGCCGTAGGAAGCGCCGACGTAGGGCTCGAGCGGCAGCCGCGTCCATTCGCGCACGTTCTTGCTCACCGTCCCGTAGAACGACTGACCATGCCGCGTGCCGATGCGATCGGAGCTGGTGCCGAGCACGACGGCCGGGCGCGTTCGCGTTTCGGTGACCGCAACGAGATTGCACAAGGGACTGACCTTGCTTGCCAGCGGATTGTACTCGATGCCGACCATCAGGCGCGGGTGCAGGCGATAGGTCAGCGTGTTGCGCCACTGCGCACGGGAAATCTGATTGGGGATGACGCGGAAACCGTACGTCCATTTCGCATCATCGGTCTGTCCTGCCCCGCTCACGGCGCGGCCTTCGCCTGGTCAAACCGGTCAACTCGGGACCGACGACACCTCCGAGGAATGCGCAGCGGGCCCATGCGAGGCCCTGTGGCGCTCGCTCCTGTCGCCCGAGGAAGCGTCGGCCTGCGCCAGCATCGCATCGATCTGCGCCTCGAGCCTGGATCGGTCGACGACGCCGGGAATCACTTGGACGACGCTCCCGTCCTTGCCGATGATCACCGTTGCCGGCAGCGCGCCCACGAGCCCGAAGCGTTGCATGTCGGCAGTGGTGGCGCCGAGCCACACCGGGAAGTTGATGCCGGTCTCGCGCACGAACTGGAGCACCGCCTGCCTGCTGTCGCCCGTATCGGCGGCAGCGCCGATCACCTGCACGCCGAGCGCCGCATACCGGTTCTGGACCGCCACGAGGTCGGGCATCTCCGTTCGGCACGGCGCGCAATAGGTGGCCCAGAAGTTCACGATGAGGATGCGGCCGCGCAGCGCCGCCAGGCTCTGCGTCGCGCCCGAAAGATCGCTCAGCGCCAGGTCGACGACCTTGCCCGCCACGTCGCCGACGCTTCGCGCCGCCACGCTTGCCTTGACCAGGTCGAGCGAGTCGACGTGCACGACCTTCTCCTGGCCCTTGCCGGAGACCTCTCCGGTGATGCGGACGTGATTTCCGATCATCGACAGCCAGTCCTTGCCCGGAAGACGGTACGCGCGCGGCTCGAGACGGTACAACGCGAAGCCGTCGCCTTCCCGAACGGCCAGCAACGTTGCGTCCCCACCCGCCACACACGCGGCGGCCTTGGACAGGTCCTCGGCGGTTCCGAACTCGACCCGACCGCGGTCGGCCTCGGCCCAGCAGTCCTCGCAGCACACCACCTGCCCCTCCAGGGTCTGCGCCGCAGGGGCGGGCGTGGCCATGAGAGAGGCGAAGATCAACAACCCGGAGAGAATGCGCTTCATGTCGCCATGGTGTCCCGAAAAAGCGGAGAAGTCAGGTCCGTCAGTGGACACGGGCGCGTGCGCGAGACAGGAAAAGCCATGCGAGCCGACAACATTCTCGAGACCATTGGCAACACGCCCCACATCCGCATCCAGCGCCTCTTCGGCTCGTCTCACGTCGTCTACGTCAAGAGCGAGCGCAGCAATCCCGGTGGCTCCATCAAGGATCGCATCGCGCTGTCGATGGTCGAGGCTGCCGAAGCCGAGGGCCTGATCGGCCCGGGCTCGACCATCATCGAGCCGACCTCCGGCAACACCGGCATCGGCCTGGCGATGGTGGCCGCCGTCAAGGGCTACAAGCTCATTCTGGTGATGCCCGACAGCATGAGCCTGGAGCGGCGCCGGCTCATGCTCGCATACGGAGCCACCTTCGTGCTGACGCCGCGCGAGAAGGGAATGAACGGATCGATCGCCAAGGCGCGCGAGCTGCTGGCGACGACGCCGAAGTCGTGGATGCCGCAGCAGTTCGAGAACGCGGCCAATCCCGAGGTGCACGCGCGTACGACCGCGCGGGAGATCGCCGACGACTTCCCCGATGGCATCGATGTCCTGATCACCGGCGTCGGCACCGGCGGGCACATCACCGGCTGCGCGCAGGTGCTCAAGAAGAAGTGGCCGCGGCTGCGCGTGTTCGCGGTGGAACCCTCGGCGTCGCCGGTCATCAGCGGCGGCGACCCGGCACCGCATCCGATCCAGGGCATCGGTGCGGGCTTCATCCCCGCCAACCTCGACACCTCCCTTCTGGACGGCGTGGTCAAGGTCGACGCCGAAGATGCCAAGGAGATGGCGCGCCGCGCGGCGCGCGAAGAAGGGATGCTGGTGGGAATCTCCTCAGGAGCCACGCTGGCTGCAATCGCACAGAAGCTGCCAAGCATCCCGAGCGGCGCCACCATCCTCGGTTTCAACTACGACACCGGCGAACGCTATCTGACCACCGAAGGATTCCTTCCCTTCGAGTAGCAGCGCCACCACAGTAGCAGCGCCACCGTCCTTGGCGGCGCGTGAAAGGCGCGGCCGCAGCGAGCGGGGACGCCTACGCGGCGGTCAGGCGCCGGTACTTGATGCGGTGCGGGCGGTCGGCGTCGGCGCCGAGACGGCGGCGACGATCTTCCTCGTAGTCCTGGTAGTTGCCTTCGAACCACACGACCTGCGAGTTCCCCTCGAAGGCCAGGATGTGCGTGGCGATGCGGTCGAGGAACCAGCGGTCGTGCGAGATGACGAGGACGCAGCCGGCGAATTCGAGCAGCGCCTCCTCGAGCGCGCGCAGCGTCTCGACGTCGAGATCGTTGGAAGGCTCGTCGAGGAGAAGCACGTTCGCGCCCGACATCAGCATGCGCGCGAGGTGGAGCCGCCCGCGCTCGCCGCCGGAGAGCTGACCGACCGGCTTCTGCTGGTCCGCGCCGCGGAAGTTGAAGCGCGCG